>JBBQUE010000020.1:0-12855 GCA_038212805.1 Bryobacterales bacterium
GAAACAGCTTTTCCGAACCCGCCTGCTGGTCAAACTGGAAGTATTCGCCGGGACCTCCGGGAACTTCGTAGTTGTGTCCCGCCACAATCTGGTTCTGCTTCTGGGCGGATTCGGGATGGGGAAACAGGGGCGTCCATGTGCCACTGGATCCGCGCGAAACTATGTAGAGGTAGCCTTTCTGGTTCCCCATCGCGCTCACCCGGATGCGATCGCCGGAATGAAAAACCGAATCGGGCTTCACCTCCACCAAGCCGTCATCCGTTTTTTTCAGGATGCTATACCGCAAACCCAGAAGCGGTTCCGCCTGGCTGGAGATGGTCTGGAAATGCACTTCGGCGTCTTTCACGGAGGGAATCTCAGTGGCAGGTGCAGCGGGTTTCGTGGCGATCGGCACGCGGGGTGCCGTTTTACGAGAGTGCGCTGGGTTTGCGGGGGTTGCCTCCTGCTTCTTCGCGCCCATCATGTCGCCCGCGGAATAAAACATATCCCGGGCATTCATTGTGGGACGGGTTTCCTGCGCGCCGCCCAGTCCGGCAAGACCGATCAGGATTGCCATTAATCGCATGTGGTTATTTCGCATCTTTTACGCACCGGAAACCAAGTGAGGGGGATGTCTGATTAGTCGGCCAACCCCTTCGGATATAGGCCTTGAAGAACCGGTCGTCCTTCAAAAGAAAGCTTCCGCCTTTAATGCTACACCAATTCGAAGATACTTCCCGGCCGCCCGATTGCTTCTTCATGTCCTCGATTTCCCTGTCCGTCACGGGGAATGGGGATACGGTCCATTCAAAGACATTGCCGGCCATATTGAGCGCGCCGTAAGGACTTTTTCGCTCGGGATAGCTTTCCACGGGCACAATCTTCCCCGGGTTGGGCAACGGCTGATTGCCCCAGGGATAGACATTGCCAGCCACGCCCCGTGCGGCCTTTTCCCATTCCTGCTCATTCGGGAGCCGCCGCCCGGCCCAGACGCAATAACCCGAAGCATCGTCCAGGTTTACCCCTGATACCGGGAAGGATGGCTTCGTTTTGTAGTCTTCGGAATCCGGAGGCTTGTGCCCGGTGGATTGCACAAAGTTCTGGAATTGCGCGTTTGAAACCTCGGCGGTATCCACGTAAAAGGCTGGCAGATCCACATCCTGGCGCTTGCGGGGGGAATCGGCTTCGTTCGATCCAAACACGAACTTGCCCGCCGGGACCAACAGCATGGGCCCGTTGACGTCGCTGAAGGTGGCAGGCAAATTCTGTGCCGCCGCTTTCTCCACTTTGGCCGGACCCCGGGTTGCGAAATAGATGCCAGTGGCGATCAGCAGGAGCACTCCCGCGAATGCCGGAATAGCCCAGGCAGGCAAGCCCTTTTTTGCTATCTGCGGTAAGGCGATGGTTTGCGTGGGAGCGCCGGGATTCTGGGATGGCAGGTCAAGCTTTTGAATCTGGGGTTCCAGATGAACCGGGGGCATACCCTGGCTTAGGGTCCGCAGGTCGTCAAGCAGGAACCGGGCGCTTTGGTAGCGCTCCGCTGGCTTCTTCCGCAGCAACCGGTCGATCACCAGTTCAAAGCGCGGGTCCACGTCCGGAATCAGACTGCACAGAGTCGGGGGTGCCTGATGCACGTGGGCCATGTCGATTTGCTGCAAGTTATCGCCCGTGAACGGCTTACGTCCGGCTAGCAGTTCAAAAAACGTAATCCCCAGAGCATATAGGTCGCTGCGGGCATCGCATTTTTCGCCCTTGATCTGCTCCGGTGACATATAGAAGGGAGTGCCGAGCCTTTCACCGGGGCGCGTCAGGGTGGTGGGCACATCGTTTGCTTTGGCGATTCCGAAATCTAAAACAATCGCCCGGCCGCTGCGGTCGATACGGATATTCGAAGGCTTCAGATCGCGATGGACCACGTTGCGTTCGCCGGCCCACACCAGTGCCTCGGTCACCTGGACGATCACCTGCAACGCCTCGGGACCTTTCAGACGGCCGTGGCGTTCCAGATAGTTCTTCAGATCTTCGCCCTCTACATAGGGCATGATCAAATAATGGAGCCCGGAACTATCGCCAATATCGAAGATCTCCGCGATATTTGGATGTCCCCGCAAGGTGGTGGCGGTGCGGGCTTCCTCCACGAAGCGGGCGACGATGGCGGGTTCGCCAGCCAACTGGTCGGAAAGGACTTTGACGGCGAATAAGGCCCCGTGGATCCGATGGCGCGCCAGAAACACCTCGGCCATCCCGCCGCCGCCTATCCACTGCAATATTTCATATTTTTCGCCAATTGTGTGTTGGAGCGCGGCCCGGATTGCATCGCGGGCCGCGGATTTTGGAGAGGGCGGCATTAACCATCCATTCTAATCATTTTGGCCAGAAAAATGATGTGATAACCTTACGGTTTCTGGAGGACGTGAGGTTCATGCCCCTTTCACACTTTTTCCGCCGAGCGGTGACCGTCTTTGCCATTCTCCTGCTTTGGCAGGGTGGGCTGGCTGAGGCGCAGCAACCCGCGCCCGAGGCGGGTGGCTTGACGATTACGATCATCGACGGCGATAACGCGATCATGAACGTCCGGCAGAGGGTGAATCGCGAAGCGATCGTGCAGGTGGAGGATGAAAACCACCGTCCAGTTGCGGGGGCCCTGGTGTTGTTCACCTCGCCCGGTAACGGTCCCAGCGCTACCTTCATCAATGGCGCGCGCAGCATTAGCCTGACCACCGATGCGCAAGGCCGCGTAGCCCTGCGGGGTATTACGCCTACCAAAGCCAATGGAAAGTTTGAGATCCGCATTAAGGCCAGCAAGAACGGCCAGACGGCAACCACTGCCCTGACGATGACCAATTTGGCGGCTGGGGGAGCAAGTTCCGTGGGATTGTCCACCAAGGTCATTATCGGGATTGCGCTGGCGGCCGCGGCCGCGATTGGGATTGGAGTGGCGGTAGCGAACAGCGGCGGAGGGAACACCGCCACGACGGCCGGGGTTCCGCCCATTATTTTGCAACCTGGTACGCCAGGCGTGGGCGCTCCGCGCTAGCCAGTCCGGGAGAAGACAGGAGCCATCATGAATTTTCGTTGGATCGCAGTGCCTATCGTTCTTGCGGCAACCGCCGCTGCCCAGACCGCTTCAGGGCCCGCGCTGGGGTGGACCCTCGGTGAGGATGGCCAGTCCATTCAGAGGATTCTGGGTGTTCCCGGGGCGGCCAGGCTGGGTCAAACGATCCGTCTCCCGGACGATCTGCGGGCCGTCCGGCTGAACCCAGGGGAAAACTTTGCGGTAGCCTTGGCGGGTTCCGAAGGCGTTCCGGTATTGGTGAATCTGGAGGATCCAGCCCAGCGCACGGTCCTGGACCATGCCATGCCCAAGCCGGACGATACAGTTTGGAGTTCGTCCGGTTCAGCCTTGGCGATCCGGTACCGGGATGCGGGAAGCGTTCTGGTCTATCGCTTTGAGGCGGGTGTACTGCAATTCAAGAACGAAGTGGCGGCAGCGGCTGACCGGATCTCGATTTCCGACGACGGGCTGGCAGTGCTGGCCATGACGGATGCCGGACTGTCCTTATATAAGGGAGGCGATGCGTCGGTTCTGGCCAGCGGTCAGGTACCGAGCTTTACCTTTCTGGCACTGACCCAAATCCCGGCGCTTTGGATGGACGGGCATCTCAGAATTGGCGATCAAACACAGGACCTGACGGCAGGCGATGGCGAGGGTTGGTTGCTATCCAGCCCAGCGGAGCGCCGTCTGGTAGCCGTTCGATCGGGTACGGGCGAGATGATGACCTTCGATGCGGCTGGGCAGTTGATTCAGCAAACCGGCGGGCAGATCCGCTGTGATTGTCCGGTAAGTGGATTGGAAGCGTTCGGACGGTCTGGTGCCGTTCGCCTGGTGACTGCCGGACCCGGGCCTTTGTGGGTGGCGGAGACCTCAAGAATGTTTTTTGTTCCACGGGAGCAGTAGGAGAAGATGAACATGCGTAAATGCACGATTTCGACGATCCTTCTGCTGGCGGCGGTCTTGTTGCCGTCGATTTGGGCACAGTCCTCCGCGCCCGCGGCCATCCTGCCTGCCACCCCCAACCTTTCGGGGTTTGTCCTGGAGCCTTATGCTCAGACATTCACGTGTTCCGGGTGCGTCGTGGGAAACGCGGCTCCTGTTTTTTCTATCGCCGGCAGTGTTCCGTCCGGGCTGCAGTTCACCAGTAACGGGGTCCTGAGCGGGAGTCCCAGCTCTGCCATAAGCTCCTATTTCTTCACGGTAAGCGCCACGGTCAATTCCGTGTTCCAGGCGCAACAATCGTATACTTTCACCACGTTGTTGCATGAGGGGTTTGTTTCCACCAGCACGATACCGCCGGTGACTGGGGGCGCTTCGTTTACGCGGACGATTCTGGCCAATCAGAATAGCTTTTGGCAGGTTGTGTCCAGTACGTTGCCATCCGGGGTTACGGTCACGTTGCCGCAATATTATGGCGTGAGCGCAACGATTTCAGGAACCTTTCCGGCCGTGTTGTCTCCCACCACCTATTCGGTGCTACTTGCGGCTACCAGCGTTCTTACCGACGAAGTGCTCCGCCAGACTTTCTCCATTACGGCGAACCCGGCTCCATCGCTTTCCGCCAGTTTCGCCAGTGGGGAAGTTACTTTGCCATATAGCGGGACGCCCGTGGTGACGGGCGGCGCTGCGCCTTTTACGTTCTCCCTGACGGGCGGGTCTCCTTTGCCTCCCGGTCTAACACTAAACGCGGCTACCGGCGCTGTAACCGGAATACCCACGCAGGCAGGCCTTTTTCCCTTCACTCTTTCGCTGCTGGATGCCAGCGGAGCGGCTGCCAGCAGACCTTCCTCTATCACGATTTTTCCCGCGCCCTTCGTGACCGGTTCGCTTCCCACGGGCCAGATCGGAGCACCTTACCTGGGCACCCTGACGGCTTCCGGTGGCGTCTCGCCCTATACTTTCTCCGTGGTTCAAGGTTCGCTTCCTCCAGGCTTATCTCTGAGCACTGGCGGGGTAATCAGCGGAACGCCAACCGTGGTGGGAACGGCCCAGTTTGTTGTCCGGGTGACCGATGGCTACGGGGCGTTCAGCGCCTCAAATACAGCGATCAGTATTAATGCCCCGGCACTCGGAATTCTGACTTCCAGTCTACCCGCAGCCACCATTGGAAACCCCTACTCCGCGATATTGACGGCGACGGGCGGCAATTCTCCCTACGCCTGGACGCTGGATTCCGGGACGCTACCGCCCGGCGTAACATTGAATAGCGCCGGCGTGATCAGCGGAACGCCCGGGCCAACCTCATTGGCCAGCTATGTCTTCACTGCCCGGGTGAACGATTCGTTCGGGGCCTCGTCCACATTCAGCAATGCCGTGACCAGGGTCTTCACCCTGCAGGTGAACGCCCCGGCCATCACCATCACGACGGCTGCGCTTCCGAATGGCGCGGTTGGGGTGGCGTACGCCATAACGCTGTCGGCGTCGGGTGGCGTCTCATCCTATTCCTGGAGCGCGGGGCCACTGCCTGCGGGCCTTACACTGTCTTCCGCCGGCGTGCTCAGCGGAACGCCAACCGCAGTCAGCAGCGGACCCGTTAGCATCACGGTGACTGACGCGCAAAATCAGACTGCCAGCAAGACGTTCCCTCTTACGATTGGAGATACGCCGGTACTCAATGGGAACCTGGGCGATGGCGTGGTGGGCACGGCCTATACTGGCTCAGTCACGATGACGGGCGGAACTCCGCCTTACTCCTTCAGCGTCGCGACCGGGTCGCTTCCAGCCGGCTTGACCTTGAGTCCGTCAGGGGCAGTGACGGGAACCCCGACCACCGCCGGAATCTCTACCTTTACCATCCAGGGCTTGGATGCAGCGCGCATTTCAGCCTCGAAGGCCTTCACGGTGACCATCCGTCCGGCGGTTACGATAACCACGGGAGGTACGCTCCCGGTGGGATTCAGGAACCGGCCCTACACAACGCAGTTGATCGCTAGCGGCGGAACCGCGCCCTTGACCTTCGCTCTCGCCGCAGGGCCGCTGCCGGGTGGCCTCAGCTTAACCTCCGCTGGCGTGCTCTCGGGTACCCCGGTGACATTAGGGTCCGTCACCTTCTCCGTTCGGGTGACCGATCAAACGGGCGGAACCGGAACGGGGGTGTTCACCTTGCTGGTAGTGGATGCACCAACGATTACCACCGCCTCACTTCCCAACGGGACGGTCGGCGTTTCGTACACCGCCGCGCTCTCCGGACAGGGCACCGCGCCTTTGTCCTGGAGCGTTTCGGGAGGCGCTCTGCCGGACGGATTGTCGTTGGCGCCGGACGGGCAAATCACCGGAACTCCCACGCGCCTGGGAAGTTTCGCCTTTACTATCCTGCTGTCGGATGGCAATCAGCCCGCGTTGACCGTAAGCCAGGACTACGCGGTGACCATCGTTGCGCCGCAATTGCCCTCCGTCACGGTGACGCAAATCGGGGCGACCACGGCGTCCGCCACCCAGCCCGCCTTTGGAGTGGCGCTGGCGCAACCTTATCCCCTGGATCTGGCGGGCGTTGCCACCTTGAGCTTCGCGCCGGTATCCGGTCCGGGCGATCCGGACGTGAAATTCGCCAACGGCCAGACCTCAATCCCGTTCACGATTCCGGCCGGGCAAACCGCCGCCGTGCCTCCTGCTGGTATGCCTCTGGCTTTCCAGGCTGGGACGACGGCGGGCGTGATCACCATCACCGTTCGCTTTACCGCCGGCGGCCAACCGGTGAACCCGAATCCGGCCGTGGTGCGGACCATCACCGTTCCGCCGGCCGCGCCCGTGATCACCAGCGTGAAGATCGCCACCACCTCCACCGGCTTCAACGTGCTGGTGGCAGGCTATTCGAACACGCGGGAGATTTCCGCTTCTACCTTTACGTTCACCACCAGTTCAGGGGCCACGCTGGCCACCAGCCAGTTCAGCGTGGGTGTCTCAGCTGCGTTCGTGACCTGGTTCAACAGCGCGGCCTCCGCGAATTTCGGTGGGCAATTCCTGTTCACCATGCCGTTTACCATTTCCCAGGGCAGCGCGTCCTCACTGGCATCGGTCCAGGTAACCCTGACGAATGGGGCGGGGACGGGCACCGGCAGTGGGAATTTCTAGTGGGGGCCGCAATCTAGCGATGTCGTTTGAAGTAGGACAGATCCTCGGTGACTATGAAGTGCTCGGTGCCCTGGGAGCTGGAGGTATGGGCCGGGTTTACAAGGTCAGGAACCTGATTTCAGACCGCGTGGACGCGATGAAGGTGTTGCTGCCGGATCTGGGACTGTCCCCCGACCTGGTGACCCGATTCCTGAATGAAATCAAGGTGCTGGCCGCCATGCGCCATCCCCACATCGCCGCCTTGCACACGGCGCTGCGCGTGGAAAACCAGCTCCTGATGGTGATGGAACTGGTGGACGGGGCGAATCTGGATGAGCGTCTGCGGTCAGGGATCTTGCCGCTGGCCGAAGCGGTTGCCATCGCCACCCAGGTGCTTTCGGCTTTGGCCTACGCGCATGCCCGTGGGGTGGTCCATCGGGACATCAAACCGGCCAACATCGCTATTTCCCTGGACGGCGTGGTCAAACTCCTGGATTTCGGCGTGGCCCGGAGCGGAACGGACCGGAAGCTTACGATGACGGGTATGGTGCTGGGGTCCTTGTACTACATGTCCCCGGAGCAGGTTCGCGGGGAAACCGCGGACGCGCGATCCGACATTTATTCGGTGGGTGTTACGCTTTATCGCATGCTGACGGGACGGCGTCCCATTGAAGGCGAGAGCGAGTTCGCCGTGATGAAGGCGCAGATCAGCGACATGCCCATGCCGCCCCAGCATTGGAACGCGGCGTTGCCGGAGCCGCTCTCGAACACCGTGATGCGGGCGCTGGCAAAAGAGTCTGAGGCGCGCTTCCAATCCGCCGACGAGTTCCGCATGGCGCTGGAGCCCTATTTGGAGCGGGATTCCATCCGGCCGCTGCCGGGGCCGCCGGATCCTTCGGTTACCAGGACCATGCCCGCGGTTCTTGCTCCGGGTGTTGCTTCAGGTGTTGCTGCAGGTCTAACCCCCTCACCATCCTCCAGCCAGTTTCAGCCCGCGGCGCTTGGAACCCTCGCCAAGTCGTTGGCCCAATGGACGGGCCCCATCGCCACCGCGCTGGTCCGGAAGCAAAGCCAGGCATCAGCCAGTCTTCCCGAGCTTTGCCGTGCGCTGTCCGAACATATTCCCGCCGAAGCGGACCGCCGGGCTTTTTTGAGCGCTTGTGCCAGGGAATTTGGTTCGCAGGCTGGGTTAGTGGCAACGCCCGCTCCATTGCCTTCCTGGAATCCGGCCGCGCTTGACAGGATCACCAAAACTCTCGCTCAATACGTGGGTCCGTTATCCAAGGTATTAGTGACCCGGGCCGCCAGGAAAGCCAAAACGGTAGACGAACTTTACGAGTTGTTGGGCGCGGAAATTCCGTCGGCTTCGGAGCGCACCCGATTTTTGGCCTCGCAGCGATCCAGCTTCTAGAATTTTATGAAACTTACTCTGAAGTTTAACCTGATATTCGTCGCTGTTTTCGGATTAGGACTGTTAGGCACGTTTTTCTTTGTCCGCCAGTTCCTGGAAACAAATGCCCGGGAGCAAGTGCTGCGGCAAGCGCGGCTGATGATGGAGACCAGTGTGGCCACCCGCAGCTATACAGCATTGGAAGTCCGGCCCATTCTGGAGAAACTGCAGCACAAAGGCGACGTCTTCTACCCGCCCTCGGTCCCGGCCTTTGCCGCGATCAAGATGTTTACGTATCTGCGCGCGAAACAGCCTGAATACACTTACCGGGAAGCGAGCTTGAACCCGACCAATCCCCAGGACCGGGCAGTAGAGTGGGAAGCCGACCTGATCAACCAGTTTCGTAATAACGCGGCGCTGCCGGAAGTAGTGAGCCAGCGGTCGACGCCCTTTGGAGAATCGTTTTATATCGCTAAGCCGATGCGCGCCAATGCGGGTTGCATGCCGTGCCACAGTACCCCGCAAGCCGCGCCGCCAGCCATGGTCAAGCTCTACGGAAGCAACAATGGATTTGGGTGGCAGGAGGGCAGCGTGGTGGCGGCCCAGATTGTGAACGTGCCCATGTCGGTTCCCATGGATATTGCCAATCGGGCGTTGTGGCAATTGATGGCGCTACTGGCAGCCATCGCGCTTCTGAGCCTGGCGATGCTGAACGTGGTGCTCCAGTTAGCGGTGATCCGGCCGATTGGGCAGATGGTCCGCACGGCGGATGAGATTAGTAGGGGCAATCTGGATATTGAGGGTTTACCGGTGAAGGGGAATGACGAGATATCACACTTGGCCGATTCTTTCAATCGTATGCATCGCAGTTTGGCTAAGGCGATGAAGATGCTGGAAGAGTAAGGTGTGAGCCGGGACTTGAGCTGGTTCGGCAGTGGCCACTAGCAGCCCGTGGTGGAAGTCGCTTCCTGACGGTCGGTTCTCTGTAACATACTCATTCTACTGAGCCGCGCGCGTCAGCAAGCGTCCTTTTTTGACTTTCGCCACGGGCTGCCCTAGCAGTCCATTAAACTGCCGGCTAGCGGATACACCTGCGATACCAATCCCCAAACCGAGCAATACGGGCGTCACGTTCTCACGTAGCAGCATCCAGCGAAGCTTGGCCGGTGAAGCGCCCAGCGCCAGTCGAATGCCCAATTCAGCCCTGCGCCAGTTGATGAAATAGATTGTGACACCGTAGGTTCCCGCCAAGACCAGCAGCAACCCCAGCACGCCGAAAAAGATAAGTGGATCCTTCTTTTTAGTACGGTGAGGTTCTAGAAAGGCCGTCTTTTGCCACGGTTACACCATTCGGGTAGTTGATAGTGAAGGAAATTGTGTGAGGCTCCCGCCGGATTACGTTTCTTTCAGGTCATCTTGTCGTATTTACTATGCGGCCCAATTCAGAACCAGACGATTTCGTTGCGGTCAAGCCGGCCAAGAGCGCGATAACTGATACCGATGCGCACCGAATAAATGTTGCTTTCCCGGTCTACCTTCTTGAGGTTTAGTCCCGGGTGTGAAGGGTCTTTTCTGAACTGTTGGTAGGCTTTGCGAACATCTGCGCGAATCCCGATCAGAGAGGGCTGCGTACATCGCGCGAAACCGCCGCGACGTGAATGACTTCATCCAATTAGTTCTTCGAGCGGGCGTGTCTCACCCCGCCGATGTTCGTCGAGCGCCTCTTGGGCCAACGACCCAAGTAGGTCCGGCCGTTGGCGGAAGCTGTGCTCCCATCGCGCCTCATCATCCAGCGTTTCGATAATCTGGAATGCGATCGCGTCCTGTTCCTCTTGTGACAGAGACTCCACCCGCCGGAAAGCGCTTTCGAGTAGATCCGTCATAGCTTCGAGAATAGCGCGGTAGCCAACGTCCTAAACGGCCTCTGAGATCGACGTAAAACTAAAGTCGTTAGCCACCAGCGAGGGCGCTATCATGGTGGCGCCTTCCAGTCCACGCATGCGCACCGCCTTGCCTAACGTCACGGTGTTCTTCAACAACGTCAGCGGGCCGTCGTTGAAGCGGAAGTTCATCACAGGCTCGCTAATCTCACCTTTCTCGATCAGGAACAGGCCATCGCGCGTGAGCCCCGTATACTGTTGCGTCTGCGTGTTGACGAAGCGGATATACCAGAAGTGCGTAACCAGCAACCCGCGCTCCACGCCTTTGATCAGGTCCGCGGTAGAAGCGTCGCCGCCTTCGAGAATCAACGATGAGGTAGATGGCGTGGCCTCACGCTTAGTCTTCTCAGCCCAGTAACGATCAATCGCGAGATTGGCCATCACGCCCTTATCAATCCAACTAATCTTGCGGGTAGGCAGATAGTCGTTGGTCCAAGGGGATGAGGGCAGGCGCGGATCAAACGGATCCGTGCGCAGGGTGATCATGTCGGGGAACATCTTCTCGCCGATGCGCGTGCCGCCGCCTTTCTTGCTGGCGAAACTCCGGCCCTCTTCCGCGGAACGCAGCGAAAGCCCCTGGCTCTGGAAACCTCCCGCCAGCAGATGGACAATATCGCCCGTGGCGGTGGGTTCGAAGACCACGGTGTACTTGCCGGGCTCCAGCCGCTTCGGGTTCTTCCAGCGCTGGCACTTGCGCGCAGCCGTCTCAGCCAGGGCCGCGCCACTAATCTCGCCGATACGCGTGGATGGCTGCCCGGCCCAGCCGGAACTGGAGCCATCGGCCATGCGAATCGTGGTGGTGAGTTTGCTGTCGGCGGAGCGATGGAAGCCGAAGAGCCCGGTCTTATTGGCTGCCGCGACAACGCTGGTCTGGCGCTCAAAGAGTCCCGCGCCCACCATGTTCTGCTTGCGGGAAGCATCAATAATGGCGCGAATCTGCGGGATCATTTCCGGGGCCCGCGCTTTCGCCGTGGCCTCGTCGTAATCGTTGGTAGCCGGGAAGTCCTGCTTGCCCAGCGGCGCGCTGTGCTCCGGGTTAGGCGGCGCGATGGCGGCCAGTTCTTCGGCGCGCTTCATGGCTCCCCGCAGGGCAGCGTCGTCAAAATCGTTCACCACCGTGCTGCCGGTGCGGGTGTCGCGCGTAACGCTAATGGAAATGGAGTGCCGGTTCACCAGGGCTGCATTGGTGATGCCGTTGTTGGCGAAGCGCGTGAACGCCTGCTCGGATTCGTCCACCGTGACGGAACATTCCGGAAAGGTGCTATACGAGAGTACTTTGTCAGCCAGCTTTTGTGCTTGGTCGCGATTCAGCATGTGAGTTTAGTCCGTTACGATGACGTTGATCTGGCGGAAGCGCGTGGGGGAACAACCATGGCTCATGGCGTTGATCTGCGTGGGCTCGCCTTTCGCGTCGCCGCTAGTGCCGAATTGCTGCCAATAAGCTGGCCCCGCGGTGGCGTCGCAGGCCTGCCAGAAGTCGGGCGTGCGGGCTTGGTAGGAAACGCGCGAGATCATGCCGCGCTTCTTGCCGCCTTTGATTTCCCAGAAGGCGTCGCCACCGAACTGGAAGTTATACCGCTGCTGATCAATGGAGTAACTGCCCCGCCCTTCAATCATCACTCCGTCGTCCACGCCGCCGATCAGATCGTCAAGTGTGGTTTCCGGTTTACCGGGCGCAAGCCACACGTTGGGCATCCGTTGGAACGCGACAGTGGCCCACGAATCACCGTAGGAGCAGCCGCGCGATTCGGTTTCGCCCACCAGGTGGGCCTGATCGCGCGTGGTCTGGAAGTGTTTGAAGATGCCGTTTTCGATGATCGGGAACTTAGTGGTTTTCACGCCGTCATCGTCATAGCCGCAGGTGGCCAAGCCCTGCGGCGTGGTCTTGTCCCCGTAGAAGGTGACGGCCTCGGATGCAATGCGCTTGCCCATGGTGGCCGGCGTAATGTAACTGGTGCCGGCGTAGTTGGCTTCATAGCCCAGTGAGCGGTCAAGCTCGGTAGGATGGCCCACGCTCTCATGGATAGTAAGCATCAGATGGCTGGGCATCAGGATCAGATCTTTCTTGCCAGGCGTGACCGCGGGGGCGGTAAGATGCTCCAGCACCTCTTCCCGGATGCGCTCACCGTTCTCCAGCATGTTCATCTTAGGCACGTATTCATAGCCCGCCGATAACTGCGTGGGCTGGTAATTACGCTGGCGCGAGAGGGCTTTCTGGAGATCGATGGCCGTGGCGGACGCGCCTCCGAAGGTCTGGATAATGAACTGTTGGATGGATGAGCCTTCGGAAGAAGCGAAGTACTTATCTTCGGACCGGAAGTTCAGAGTGGCGTTGCCGCTGAACACGCGCCGGTCTTTCTTAATGGCACTCACTACTGAGTGCAGCAGTTCGATCTTCTCACCCACCGGGACCTCAAAGGGGTCGCGCTCGAAGGGCGAGG
>JBBQUE010000021.1:0-12589 GCA_038212805.1 Bryobacterales bacterium
GCCGACGTCATTCAATTCCTTCTTGCCTTGCATGATGTGGCAATAGGTGCAGCCCTTCTTTTCCTTCTTGCTGTATTCCGGCTTGGCATAAGAAGTCATCGTGGTAACGGCGAAGCCAGCGGTCAGAATGAGTGCCGGGACAACGAATTTCAGTTTAGACATTGGAATCTCCATCCTTCGTGCAGCACTTCGATGGCCGCGAAAACAACGTCAACCACGCCCTATTCTGGACAAATCGGCGGAATATGACGGCTGCCCGGCCCTTCGCCTGCGTTAATTTACCCAACCAAGACAGGAATTACTTCAACCGCGTCCTTGCGGCCCAAGCCGGCCAGACGGCGATCAAAGGTCAGGAGCTTGCCTTGGGAGATTTCGGCCAGCCGGACCAGGTATGCGTCGGTGACCTTTTGATGGCCGGCTACCTTATTCCAGCGGATGAAGTCTTCTGACGCTGTCACCGGCGGGGCATTTTCCAGGTGGACGTGCTTAGGGTCCCGCTCCATTTCAGCCAGCAAGGCCCAAGCTTCGGCGGGAGTTTTCGGTGGAGTGTGAAAGATAGGATTCGAAGAGAGCCGGATGAACCCCAGCTGCGTGATGGCGCAAGTTGCCCAGGTTTCTTCTGACGTTTCCATCCGCTCAACCGCCGCCGCGTGGAATGGATGATTTGGCCAGGCGAGGGCGATCAGGACGTTTACGTCCAGCAGCAGAAGGCTCAGATCAGCCCTTCCTCGTCAATGATCTGCTGGATCTTGGCGGCCGAAATCGTGGGCGCATCCGGGGCCACCTGGAACATCGGGAACCGGCTCGATTTTACAGGTTTCGGCGTTTCCCCGAACAAAGCCTTGCGCGCCAGCCGTGAGAGCACTTGTCCGGGCCGTTCGCCAGAGACAGCGGAAATATGGATCACAGCCTCGTAGACCTCGTCATCAATTGTCAGGGTAGACCGCATATTCTCTTCCTATCAAATTATGATGTACTGATGTATCTCCTGTCAAGCTACATCTTGAGGCACCAAGCGGATCATGCTTAAGTTCACCGTGAACGTCCGGTCGTCGGACGGGACGGACCAGGCGGGATCGGCATGAACATCGATTCGGTAAGCGGGCGCATCCGGCAGGTCCGATTCCACCACGAATAACCCTGGACGGGATAGCGACCACTCCCCGACCGTGGCACCGTTGGCCTTCACAGCCAGCTTGACGGGGTGGCCTTCAGAAGCATGGCCGCGGATTCTAAGCCTTTGCTTTTGAATGGTATGCGGAGTTAGTTGAGCGGTCGCGCGCTGGCCGATCCAGCGATACTTATTGCCAAAAACACCCTCTAGCTCATACCAGTCGCCCAGCAGCCGGCGCTCATGGCCCGGCAGGGAAAAATCGATGACGTCGCCGCGGTCGCCCGGGTAGAGTTCGGCTTTTTCGGCAGATGGCAGCAGGTTATAGACGCCACCCTCGTTGGGAGCCTGGTAACTGCATCGGGTGCACCGCAGAGATTCGGCTACATCACGATGCAGTGATGCTTTGCAATCCGGACACCGCAGATACGTTTCAAAATTGGCTTCGTTATACGAAGCGCTGGATGGCGTCCCCTCTTTACGGCAAACGGCCGCCAGCGCGCCCCCCAACAGCTTCGCCGCCGTCCATTCAGATTGATACGGGTCCAGCCGGGTTGCGCCACGCTTCACCACCCGCTCTCCCCAACCCCGCTCCGGAACGAATACTTGAAAACGTGCATCGGCAAAGTGCTTATGGATCATGCGGTGCCAGTCCTTCAGCCCCATGGTGTGGTTCTGCCGGATGCCGAAGCTTTCCTCTTGGTGCGCCCCGATTACGTCACGCACCAGATAGCCCAGCAGCCCCCAGTCGGACAACTTGCGCTCCCAGGGGTTCATGGTGTCGTAGTAGGGGCAGCGGTAAAGCCGCGCCGTCAGCATGCGCTTCAACGGCTCTTCGGCGAACAGGAAAATGCCCCCGGGCGCAAGCACGCGCTTCACCTCCAGGAATACGGCTTCCATGTTCATGAACTGGCTCAACATCTGAAACGCCATGACCAACCGCAGCGAACCATCGGCAAAGGGGAGGTTGGCCGCGTCACCCGCCACCCGGATGGGCGACCGCTCCAGGGCCCACAGATCTTTGAGCGCCGCCCCGTAGCGCAGCGAATCCGCCGAGATATCCAAGGCAAAGCCGCTGGCGCAGAACTCGTTGGCCAGCATGTAGCTGGTGTGGCCCACGTTCGATCCGATTTCCAGAAACGGCGTCATGTTTCCAATGAAATCCAGGTGGTTGCGGATCACCGCGCCGCGCCGTTTGTTCTGTTCCAAATAGTGGGCCACCACGCGTTCGGGCTCGCCCAGCGAAGCAAAGTTGTGGAATTCCACCTCGGCGCGTTTTACGGAAAAGGCCTGTGCCTCCCCTTGGTTCATAACAACATCTCCAGGTCCAGCGCCCGCATGTCGGGCAGAATAATGTCGGGCGAATGCTCCGCCAGTTCCGCGTAGGTGGCGGGACCGGTGGAGACCGCGATGGCGCGGATTTTGTTGGCGCGGGCGGCGTTGATATCGTTGGGGTGGTCCCCGATCAGCGAAACCGGGCTGGCGGGGGTGATCCACTTTTGACGGCGCGCTTCCCGCAGGGCGATCCGGACTAGCGCTGCGCGGTCCTTACCCACTTCGGCGAAGGCTCCAAAGCGGAAAAACGTGTGCAGACCGGCGCGCTCCAGTTTGGTCCAGCCGATGCGCGTCAGGTTGCCGGTCACCAGGCCGGTGACTACACCGTGCTTTTGCAGCTTGGCCAACGCGCGGCGAACGCCCGGGCAGACGCGCCGTTCCAAATTGGGACAGGTTCCGGAATAGAATTGCTGGGCATGTTCCACAATGGCCGGCATGGCGGCTTTGATGGCGCGCGCGGAGAGCCCGGCGCGCTGCATCATGATGGTCAGGATGTCGCGGTCCAGCATCCCGGCCAGCGGCACGTCGTCGGTAGTGGTGCCAGCTCCAGTGACGGCGCGCACGGCTTCCACCAAAGCGTCCCGGTGGTGCGGGCCGGATTTGCGGACAAGGGTGCCGTCGATATCGAAAAGAACCAGGGGTGTTGCGGGTTGCATCTTTCACTATACCGGGGTCGGCTGCCGTAGAATTGAAGAATGGTGTACGTCACGCCGGCGCAGTACTTGGAGCAAGAAGAAACTGCCAAATTTCGCAATGAATACCATGATGGCACCGTTTTTCCTATGGACCCCGGAAGCCTTCGTCACGCAATTATTTGCATTAACGTCGGGGTGGCACTGCATTCTGACCCACGAACCGCAAATTGCTACGTATACGGTTCCAATGGCCGAGTGCGTATAACGCCGGCGGGACCCTATACCTATGCTGACGTGAGCGTAGTCTCAGGCCAGCCAGAATGCGCCGAGGAGTCGATTCTAAATCCGATCCTCATCATCGAAGTACTGTCGCCCTCTACCCGCGACTACGACTGCGGCCGTAAATTCACGCTGTACCGCGCCATCCCGTCGCTCCGTGAATACATAACAGTGGCGCAAGAGACGCCATTCCTCGAACAACGCACACGCCAGGACGATGGCAGTTGGATCTTTACTGAGACGAAAGGGATGGAAAGCAGCCTTAGCTTGAAATCCATTGGTTGCGAAGTGCCGTTCTCAAGCATCTATTCGAAAGTGGAGTTCGATGCCTGAAACCTCCCGCCGGTACTCTGAGCGTCCGCTGCTCGGAGTCGGAGCGTTGATTATCGATGGCGACCGGATTGTCCTGGTAGAGCGCGGCAAGGAACCGCTGAAAGGCTGGTGGTCGTTGCCCGGCGGCCTGATCGAACTCGGCGAACGAGTGGCGGACGCGGTCCGGCGCGAAGTCCGCGAAGAAACCGGCCTCGAAGTGGAGCCGGATCATCTGCACGAAATCTATGAGCGTTTGATCCATGAATCTGACGGAAAATTGGAGTACCACTACGTGTTGCTGGACTACGTGTGCCGCGTGACCAGCGGAACGTTGCGGGCATCGAGCGACGCCAGCGGGGCGGCCTGGGTAACGGCCAATCAGTTACCAGAATATCGCTTGACAGAAGGAACCTTAGCCGTGATTGAGAGGGCGTTTGCAAACCTTCAGCGCTAATCTGCTGGAATTCGAGGCCTTGCGCGAGCTTCTGGCGCGTTACATCCACAGCCCGTTAGGAGCTGCCGAACTGGAGCGCGTGGAGCCGCACACGGACCGCGCGACGCTGGAATCCACCCTGGCGGACGTGGCCGAATCAATTGATTATCTACGCAACTCGACCACCGCGCAGACGGCAGGCCGAGGCTCGGCAGTCCGGTTGCGGTTCGATTCCATCCCTGATATCGAAAAAGCCGTGGCGCTGCTGCGGATCGAAGGCGCGGGTCTGGACGCCCGGCAGATATTCGATCTCACCTCCACGCTGGAACAAGCAGGTGACATGCGGGCGGTGCTGGCCACGGTTGCGGAGCGGTACCCGCGCCTGAGCGCGAAGGGCCAGCGGATTGTCGACCTGCGCCCGGTACTGCGTGAACTGCGCGGAAAAATTCTACCCGACGGCTCGTTGGCCGACGATGCCAGCGTGGCGCTGAACCGGCTGCGGCGCGAGATCGAAAAGCAGCAGCGCCAAGTGCATGTTTCGCTGGAACGATTCCTGCGCAAGCACCACGAAGACGGTACCCTGCAGGAAGACTTCATCACCATCCGGAACGACCGGTTCGTGGTGCCGATCATCGCCGGGCAGCAGCGCAAAGTCAGTGGCGTCATCCATGGCGCAAGCGGCAGTGGCCACACCTTATTTGTGGAGCCCATTGAAACCATCGATCTGAACAATGAACTGGTGCGGCTGCGCGAAGAGGAGATGCGCGAAGTAAACCGCATTCTGCGCGAGTTGACGGAACTGCTGCGGAAACACTCGGCTGGTATCAGCAGCACCGTTGCGGCCATCGCGGAACTGGAACTGCTCTTCGGCAAAGCGCAATTCGCGGTGGAATTCGATTGCGTGGTGCCCAGCTTCACGCCGGAGAACGATCGCCGGTTGACGCTTCAGGACGCGCGGCATCCGCTGCTGGAAGATGTATTGAAGCGCCAGCGGAAGGCCATTGTTCCCATCTCGCTCTCGCTGGATGAAAAGTGCCGGACGCTGCTGATCAGCGGTCCGAACACGGGCGGCAAGTCGGTTTCCATGAAGACTACCGGCCTGCTGGTGCTGATGGCGCAAGCGGGACTTCCGGTTCCGGCGGTGGTGGCGGAGTTCCCCTTGTTCGATCAGGTGCTGGCCGACATTGGCGACAACCAATCGATCTCAGAGAGCCTGAGTACGTTTTCGGCCCACATCGCGCACATTCGGGAGATGCTGGACGAGGCCACGCGCGATTCGCTGATTCTGCTGGATGAACTGGGCCGCGCCACGGATCCCGAAGAGGGCGGAGCGTTGGGTGTTTCGATTCTGGATACGTTCCGGAATTCGGGGGCGTTCACGCTTTCATCCACTCACTTGTTGGCGTTGAAGGTGTACGGGGCCAGCACGCCGGGGGTGCTGAACGCGTCCATGGGTTTCGATGACGAAACGCTGCAGCCTACCTACATTCTGCGGTTGGGCGCGCCCGGGAAATCCGCCGGGCTGGACATCGCCACCAGGTTGGGCATGCCGGCGTACATGATTGAGCGGGCGCGCGCCGTGATGTCCACCCAGGACCGGGACATTGCCCGATTCCTGGGCGAACTGCACGACCGCATGGATCGGGCCACCAAAGCGGAAGCCGAGCTCAAGCAGCAGCTGGAAGCCTTGGCGGTGAAGGAAAGGGGGCTGGCGCAAGAGTGGGAACTGCGCGAACGCATTAAGCTGCGTGAAGTGGAACAGCGCTGCGAGGCCGCCATCGCGCAATTTGAAACGCAGGCGCGCGAGACCATCGGCCAGATCATGGAAGTGGCCGAGCAGAAGAAGGCCAGTGAGCAGGCCCTGCGCAAGGTTTCGAAAACGCGGCGGGAGTTTCAGGACGTGGTGCAGACCACGGTGCTGGGCCATACGCCAGCGGCCAAGCCTGCCATGGCCATTCAGGAGGGGTCACGGGTCCGGTTGAAAGGGATTCGCGAGATCGCCCGGGTGAAGCGCAAAATCGGAGACGACCGGCTGGAAGTGGAAGCCGGGTTCATGCGCATGCAGGTTTCGATTGACGAGGTAACGGAAGTATTGCCGGCCCAGGCTGGCGGGAATGCTTCCCTGCCAAAGAACATAACGTATCAACCGAGCGCCGGACCTACCTGGGACGTATCCTACCGCGAGATCAACGTGATCGGAAAGCGCGCCGAGGAAGCACGCGATGACGTGGACAAGTTCCTGGACAGCGCGGCACTGGCGTCGGTGGATCGGGTGCGTATCGTGCACGGTCACGGTATGGGAGTGCTGAAGCGCACAGTGGCGGAGTTGTTGACGGGGAACCCACACGTGGAGAAGTTCTATGCGGGCTCGCCAGCCGAGGGCGGCGCAGGTGCTACCATCGTCGAATTGAAATGACAGGTCCGCTGGTGATTGCGATTCCGGTCTATAACGACTGGGCATCGTTACGGTTACTGCTACGCGCGTTAGACCGGATGGGGCTTACGGCGCAGGTGGTGATCATTGACGATGGATCTACCGCTGAACCCCAACCCGATCTGTGCGAAGGCGGCTTTGCCAGCTTAGGGCAGGTGAGCATTCTGCGGCTACGGCGGAATCTGGGACACCAGCGCGCGATTTCGATCGGGCTGGTTTATGTCCAGCAGCATGTCCCGGACGCGGTGACGGTGGTGATGGATGGGGATGGCGAAGATAAGCCGGAAGATATCCCCGCCATGCTGCGGAAATTCGAGGCAGAAGACGGCCGCAAGATCATCTTCGCTGAGCGGACGCGGCGTTCCGAGAGCGCGCTCTTCCAGATCTGTTACGGGACCTATCGAGTGGTTCACCTTATCCTGACCGGGGTGCAGGTGCGGGTGGGGAACTTCAGCGTGATTCCGTACCGGGCGCTCTCCGGGTTGGTGGTGACGGCTGAGATCTGGAATCATTACGCGGCGGCGGTGCTGGCGACGCGCGTTCCGCACGATTCGGTTCCCACGGCGCGGGGGAAGCGGTTGTCTGGAAAGTCGAGCTTGAACTTCGTCGCGTTGGTGGTACATGGGTTGAGCGCGATTTCCTTGTATGGCGACCGGCTTGGCGTACGGTTACTTTCGCTCTCGGCCGTCTTGATGGCGCTGTTGATTGGGGGAGTTTTGGTTTCGCCGTGGACGGGCAATCTGGTGGGGCTGCTTACGATTCTGCTGACGCAACTGGTTCTGATGTCTTTCCTGTTTGCGTATATTACGCTCAGCAACCGGTCTAGTGCTTCGTTTCTGCCGCTCCGGGATTGCCCGTATTTTGTGGACTCGGTGCGGGTGATTTACATGAAACGTAGTTAAAGACTGGCCCGCACCAGATGTACGACGCAGAGCTGCACCTGGCTCTTGGGAAAGGCCGTCTCAATGGCCTGGGGAAAGCCTTTCAGCCTAGCCAGCCAGGCAGGCAATAAACACGTCTTTCACTCCGCGGTTTTGCATCTCCGTCAGCACCTGCAGCCAGAACTTGCTGCCTTCCTGGGACGCCACCCGGAAGCCCAGCACTTCCTTCGATCCGTCCATCCGGATACCGATCGCCACATACACCGCACGGTTCCGCACCACTCCGTTGTCGCGCATTTTCACCTGCACCAATGGCCGGCTTTTCCATGCCTTCAGATCTTCCAGAACGCGGTCGATGATGTTGGAAATCAGCATGAGGCTCACTTCGGTCCCATAGATCTCCTCGAAGGGGCCCTGGATCTCGCGAGTCGACATGGCCCCGCGCGTACATCGAAACCACCTTGTCGTCGAAGCCGATGAACCGCGTTTGGTGCTTGCTCACAATGCGTGGCTCGAAGGTTCCGTTGCGGTCCCGCGGGGTCTCGTTGCTTTTTTGCTTCGGCCTCGCGCCAATCGGGGTGATAGTTTGCCGGTGTAATGAAAGCTGCAATTCTCGGGATGAAACTTTCGTGCTTCTTTTAGGTGGTTGTGTGTGTGAGTTCTTACTGTTCATTTTTGGGACTAGGTTCGTTTTGTGTTTTTTGCTTTTTGGTTGGTTCGTAGCCCAGGCGGTCGAGCGATTGGTTGTAAATGCGGCGGTTGCGGCTCTCGTAGCGGCTGAGTTGGGGGAGGACTTTGGATTGGTCGTGGCTGGCCTGGACGGCAGCCGCGAGACGGAAAGGCGGGTCGATGTGTTCGAATTTGCGGTCGATTTCTTCCTGCTGGAGATCCTGCTGCATGTCGACGACGGCGGATTCGAGGGTCTCGATACGGTGGATGCGCCACCTGGCGACGGTTAGGTCTTCGACCATGTCTTCCTCAATGGGATCCTGGGGCTGGAAGAAGTTGAGGTAGCGATCGGCGAGGGCCCGGAACTGGTCGGGGCATTCGTTGGAGAGGACGACGGAATTGGCGGTTAGTCCGTGGGAGAGGGCGTTCTGGGCACTGCGGGCTTTGCCTTCGGCGGTGATCGGGCCGCGGCTGAGGGCTCCGTTGGCACGGGAGCTGACGATACGACGGGCGGAGGATGGTTTAGACATACTGACCTATTATTAAAGGGGGTGATGTCAAGCGTTTGGCTGGATGTTGTTGAGGGGATTGGAGAAACTTCTTGTGACTGGTTTTTTGGGTGGGGCGAAAAGGGGTGGATTCGAGGAACCGGAGGGATTCCGGTACCGTCGGACGCATTAGAATGACCTACGTGGATGTATCTCGGGATTTATATCTTTGGGCCGCAGACCGGTCTGGCTTAGGCATCGACGGGCTCCAGCGGCGTTTCCCCAAGCTTGCAAAGTGGGTGCGCCAGGAAGCCAGCCCCACGCTACGGCAGTTGGAGCAGTTCGCCCGGGCAACGCACACGCCGATTGGCTATATGTTCCTACCCGAACCGCCAGTGAAGCGCGTGCCCATCCCGGATTTCCGATCCGCCGACCGCGACCGCATCCGGCGGCCCAGCGCGGACCTGCTGGACACGATTTACCTGTGCCAACAGCGCCAAGAGTGGTTCCGTGATTTTGCCCGGAGCGAAGGCCTTGGCCCGGTCGCCTTTGCCCGTTCCGCCCGGTTAGAGGACAGCATTGTGGAGACCGCAGATGCCATCCGGGCCGCGCTGCGCTTTGACCTGAAGCAGCGGCGTGAGGACCCAACCTGGACGGATGCGCTCCGGCGCTTCCTGGGGCAAACGGAAGAACTCGGGATTCTGATGATGGTGAACGGCGTGGTGGGTAGCAACAACCGGCGCAATTTGGACCCTGCTGAGTTCCGCGGCTTCGCGCTGGCCGATCCCGCTGCGCCTCTGATTTTTATCAACGGCTCAGATTCGAAGGCGGCCCAGATGTTTACGGTAGCCCACGAACTGGCCCATATCGCGCTCGGCCAGTCCGCGATGTCCGATGCTCAGCCGTCTCAATTGCCCGAGAGCTTTGTGCCGGAGGAAAAGATCGAGCGCTGGTGCAATCAGGTAGCGGCAGAATTGCTGGTTCCGCTCACGGCCTTTCGGGCGGAATTCCGGGCGCGCGAGGAATGGCGCGACGAAGCACAGCGCATGGCGCGGATATTCAAGATGAGCACGCTGGTGGTCTTGCGGCGCATTTACGATGCGGGCGGATTCACGCGAGAACAGTTCTGGGATGCCTATGCCGCCGAGGTAGCGAAGTTGAAGTCGTTGCCATCCGGTGGGGGTGGTGACTTTTACCCTACGCTGGGGACCCGGGTGGGTAAACGGTTCTCGCGCGCCGTGGTGAGCAGCGCGATTCAGGGACGGTCTTCATTCACGGAGGCATTCCGCCTGCTTGGGTTTAGGAAGATGGCTACCTTTCGAAATCTGTCGAAGGAATTTGGCCTGAGATTTTGATGGCTTACCTTCTGGATGCGAATGCCTTTATTGCCGCCAAGAACCTGCACTATGGGTTCGACTTCTGTCCCGCTTTCTGGGATTGGCTGATCGAGAGTAACGCGGCGGGTAGGCTGTATAGTATCGAGAAGGTTGGAGACGAGGTGCAAGCGCTTGCGGATGATCTTTCCGCATGAGCAGGCGCGCGGGGAATCGGCTTTTTCCCGCGGCCGGACGCCGCGGTGTTTCCCTCCTTGGCCGTGGTGAGCCAATGGGCCTCCGGCGGGCGCTATGAGCCCTCCGCAGTAAGCACATTTCTCCAAATTGCGGATTATTATCTGGTGGCGCAGGCCCATGCGGGAGAGCACATCGTGGTTACTCACGAGGTTCCGTCCGCATCGATCCGGAAAATCAAGATTCCGGATGCGTGCATCGGGCTCAATCTCCAGTGCGTGACGCCCTTCGAGATGCTGCGTCGCGAGCGCGCAAGGTTTGTTCTGGGGGCGAGCGCATGAATACGATGGGAGAATGTGCATATGAGTCCGTGATCGAGATCGAGACGTTGGCGGAAGGCTATGGGCGCGTTGCGGTCACGTCAATGATGCTGGGGGGCACAGGGTCTCCGGGCTTACGAAGGCTTTTCGAGTATCCTTCGATTGCCTCGCGAATGTTCGCGGTCGCCTCCAGGCGCGTTGCGCCCTGGGAAATACATCCCGGCAGAGCCGAACACGTGGCCACGAAAATGCCGTCTTCGTCCCGTTTTATGTAGACGCGATACTTCGTTGGCCTGAAGCTTAGCAGGGCGTCGGGATCGTCGGGCGATCATCGTGAGCCTAAGGCGCTGCGAAGTTCGCAGGAGGGTTAGTTTCCGCTTCGCCGACTGATGCATTCTCATCGCAGCCTTGCTTCGAACTAACCTAGGGCTGGAGAGACATACGACGCAGACGAAGCGCTCGTTTTGATAAAACGGCGAATTGCCCTGCAAACTCGGAGCCGTGTGAATCAACGGCTGCGGCAACGGCGCGGGCCTTTTCCTCCGGAGTCAGGCCTGCTAGCCTGATCAGGAGGATTCCGGAATGGAGCAACTGTTGGCGAAATACCAAGTCACCGAAGTCCTTATCGGCGGTGAGCAGAAACGCGCCGGATTCGCGGCTAGATTGGAGCACTGCGTCGTCGCTGATTCCGGGTTCGGTTTCGGCAATATACACGACTTCGTGGTTCAGTGGCCTGAGCCTGGCGACAATTTGTCCATCCACGCTTTCATCCGCAACGATCTTCACCCCGCGATCTTTTCCAAGGGGTAAACGACGTCGGCCCGAAGCGCTTCGGCTGCGAATGCCACTGCGGCCCGGATGGCCTGAGGAGTAAGGCGTGGATGTTCCGACAGGATTTGATCGATTGTCTCGCCGGCGGCGATCTTATCTAAAATCAACTCCACGGTAATCCGTGTTCCGGCTACGGTGGGCTTGCCCAGCATGATTTTGGGGTTGGATGAGATCGTCGCTTGTTCCATTGGAGCCTATCAGCTAGCAGTTTACACGTTCACCAATAATTCCCAGGCGGACTGTCTCACGCGACTCTAACAGAATTTCGCGTCAGCGGGGCAATTAGAAACGGTGCTGCGATCGCGGGAGGATTTCGAAGGTCGGAGCGTCGAGGATTCAGTCATCCAAAAGCCCCGCCCGGGGAGTTCCCATACGTAGATTTTGGGATTTGGGGAGTTCACTATCAAGCCAGTCGGCGATGCCGGTTCCGCTCAAGCAGGCGGAAGTGCAGCGCGCTGGTTGGCGGAGAGCTAACTTCAGGGCTGAGTCATAATTCTGTACCAGGGCGTCAAGCGGTTTGGCAGAGGTGGGCGGATGCGAGATCTTGCAGGTTTTGTTATCCGCGATCAAAGGCAAAAAACAATTGAGTTCGATGCTTAGAATTGGCCCATTTGATGGTTAGATTTGGCACCACCTGAACAAGCCGGGATGACAAGATTCCGGGATGGACAGGAGGGCGAAAGTGGAGTTATTCGAAGAGATCCGGCGAGGATACGCAGCCGGAGAGACGATCCGGGGGTTGGCAAAGAAGTATGAAGTGCACCGGCGGATGGTGCGGCAGGCTCTGGGGAGCGCGATCCCGCCGTACCGGAAGAAGCAAGAGCGGAAACTAGCGAAGATCGGCGCTGTGAAGGAGGCGATCGATAGCATCCTGGAAGCGGATCGGCAGGCGCCAAGAAAACAGCGGCACACTGCGCACCGCATCTGGCAATGCTCAAACCGGGAGTTGGCCGAGCACTACGGGATGCGGGCATTGAAGCTCTGGTGGGGGAACTTCGAGGGTTCGCCCGATACCGTCCTTACGCCGCATCGCTGACTTCGACGGTCATCCGCTTGCCAAGAACCGCGAGCGCTGCCTGGATTTTCCCGGCCTTGGTAGCATGTGCGGGATCGAGCATGCGGCGGATGACCCGCTCATGGAGTCCTAAGCGGCGGGCCAGATCGGAGTTATTGACTTGCTGATCGCGCATGGCGAGGTAGAGCGCGAGTTTTGGCGCCAGCCAGAGCGGCACGGGCACAAGGCGCTCGCCGCGGGTTGCAGATGACGGCTTTGGAAGCTCCTCCCGGCGGGACAAGCGGATGGAAAGATCTGAGCCGAGAGCATCCATTGCTTCCTCCATTGCCTCGCGATCG
>JBBQUE010000022.1:0-12503 GCA_038212805.1 Bryobacterales bacterium
GATCTGGTCACGCAGGATAGCCGCTTTCTCGAACTCAAGTGCCTGCGCCGAAGCCTTCATTTCCTTTTCAAGTTCCTTGACCATGCGCATCATTTCTTCACGCGGCAGGTCAGTCAGAGCAACCCCTTCGGCAGCACCGGCCTTCATTTCCTCACTGACCATTGAGCGTACCCGGTCGGTCAGATCGCGTATCTGCTTGACAATCGCAGTCGGCTCGATGCCATGTTCCTTGTTGTAATCATCCTGAATGGTGCGCCGACGATCAGTTTCGTCAATCGCCATTTTCATGGAGTCCGTCATCTTGTTAGCGTACATAATAACTGAGCCTTCAATATGGCGGGCAGCACGTCCAATGTTCTGGATGAGCGCCTGGCTGGAACGCAGGAAGCCTTCTTTATCCGCATCGAGGATTGCCACGAGCGACACTTCGGGCAGATCCAGACCTTCGCGCAGGAGGTTGACGCCGATCAGAGCATCGAAGTCACCACGGCGGAGATCGCGCAGGATCTTGATACGGTCGAGCGTGCTTACCTCCGAGTGCAGATAGGCGCACTTGACGCCGACTTCGGAATAATATTCGGCCAGATCCTCCGACATGCGCTTGGTGAGGGTGGTCACCAGGACGCGTTCGTTCCGCTCCACGCGCTTGCGGATTTCGTTCAGCAGGTCGTCCACCTGGCCCTTGACGGGGCGCAGTTCAATGGGGGGATCGATCAGGCCGGTGGGGCGAATGATCTGTTCCACCACCTCTCCGCCCGCCTTGGTGAGTTCGTAAGGGCCGGGGGTGGCGGAGACGTAGATGACCTGATTGGTGCGGTTTTCAAACTCCTCAAAAGTCAGCGGCCGGTTGTCCTTGGCGCTAGGCATCCGGAAGCCGTAATTCACCAGGATGTCCTTGCGGGACCGGTCGCCGTGATACATGCCTTGCAGCTGCGGGATGGTCTGGTGGCTTTCGTCTAGAAAGATGAGATGATCGTGCGGCAGATAATCGAGCAGTGTGGGGGGCGCTTCGCCGGGCAGGCGGCCGGAGAAGTGGCGGGAGTAGTTTTCGATGCCGTGGCAGTAGCCGATCTGGCGGATCATTTCCAGGTCGAACATGGTTCGCTGGTAGACCCGCTGGGCCTCCACGAGTTTGCCTTGTTTGTTGAGTTCGGCGTGCCACCAATCCAGTTCAGCCTCAATGCTTTTGAGGGCGGAGACTTTCGATTCAGGCGTTATGACATAGTGGGTTTTTGGATAGATGGGCAGCCGCAGATAAGTTTGTTTCACCTGGCCGAGCAGGGGGTCAATCTGGCTGAGCGACTCCACTTCGTCGCCCCACAGTTCAATGCGGTAGGCGAGGTCGTCATAAGTGGGGAAGACTTCGATGACATCGCCGCGGACGCGGAAAGTGCCCCGGCGGAAATCGCTATCATTCCTGTCATACAAGATTTCAACTAGCTTCGAGAGAATCTCTTTGCGGCTGATCTTCTGCCCTTTTTCGAGCATCAGCAGCATGCCGTAATAGGCTTCGGGCGAGCCGAGACCGTAAATACAACTGACGCTGGCGACAATGATGCAATCGCGGCGTTCAAACAGAGACTTAGTAGCGGCCAGGCGCAGTTTGTCGAGTTCGTCGTTAATGGTGGCTTCTTTTTCGATATACACATCGCCCGAAGGGATGTAGGCTTCGGGCTGATAGTAATCGTAATAACTTACGAAATACTCCACCGCGTTCTGCGGGAAGAACGTTTTGAATTCGTGATAGAGCTGGGCGGCCAGGGTTTTATTGTGGGCCAGCACCAGCGCGGGGCGGCCGGATTCTTCAATTACCTTAGCCATGGTGAAGGTTTTGCCGGAGCCGGTGACACCCAGCAGAACCTGATGTTTTTCACCGTCGCTGAGCCCGCGCATGAGTTGCTCAATAGCCGCGCCTTGATCGCCCCGGGGGCGGTAATCCACGGTGAGGTTGAATCGCATGGCTGATTTAAGGATAACGTAGCGTTTCAGAAACTTTCGGGGAACGTGGGCCTCTAATAGACGAGGAGTTGAATATGCCCAAGGCGATTGTGGTGGCGGACGGTCTGACGCCGGAGGTGATGCCGCCGGAGACCGACCCACGCCTGAGGGAAGTGGAATCCCTGGCCCGCTGGATGGATTACGCATTTGCGCTGCCGGGCGGTTTCCGTTTTGGCGCGGCGGGCATGGTGGGGCTGATCCCGGGAATTGGGGACGCGGTGGACGCGCTGGTGTCACTGTATATTGTGATCCGGGCGGTGCAATTGGGGGTGCCGCGGATTGCGATCGCACGGATGCTGGTAAACGTTGGCCTTGAGGCGGGGGCGGGGGCCATTCCGTGGGCGGGCACTCTGTTTGACGTGGTCTTCAAGGCCAACCGGCGGAACTACCTGTTGCTGAAAAACCATTTAATAGAGCCGCGGCGGCAGCGGGCGTCCGACTGGTTGTTTGTGTTGGCCACCGGCCTCCTGGCATGCGCCGGTATCGCGCTGCCGGTCATTCTGCTGGTGCAGATCGCAAGGCATCTGTAGGCTGGTCCGCATTTAGATATTTTCCCAAGATAGTTCCCAGGCTCATGAATTCGTTCAGGTCCATGGGCTTTATAAGGAACCCGGTAACGCCCAACCGTTCGGCGCGCGTGCGATCCCGGGGCGAATCGGAAGACGTTAGAATCACAATACTTACCTCAGCCAGGGCGGCCGTGGCCCGGCAGCGTTTGAGCACCTCTATCCCGTCATGGCGCGGGATATTGAGATCGATCACTATGAGATGGGGAGAAGCTTCCGGGGTAAGACGCTCTATATAATGCAGGGCTTTCTCGCCATCATCGATCACTTGGGCTTCAATTTGCATATTGCCCAGGGCATGACGTAGAAGAAACGCGTCTGTACGTGTATCCTCCACCAATAATAAGCGCCGGGGAACTACGGTGGCCACACGTCTATGTTACAGCAAGATGAGAGGCGGGTTTGCGAAACCAGCTTCAGTTAAGCGAACCGGGTGCGATTGCAACCCGGCGTTGGTCCTAAACAGCGAGAACTGAGCAATAAATCAGCCCCCTATAAATGTTGCTGTAGGATTGAGGGGGTAAGAAAGGTCCCGGCCAACCGTTGGTGTTCGAATTGAGGAGATACATCATGCTGACCGGGGTAATTTCGCCCCGAAGCGTTTCTGTTGCGGGAATGGGTTGATAAAGGCTAAGACCTATGCTTACGAAGTGTTTGGTAGTAATTCTCGCCGCCGTTGGCTGCATCGGATCTTCGCACGGTCAGGCTAGACCAAGCGCACCTGGCGTGGATGAAATCATCTTCCATTTGGCGGTAAATCCTGGAGACTTCCCCTGGATCCTGGAGCTTGGAAGGGAGGGAAAAGATGATCCCAGGGTGATTCCGCTCTTGAAGACGATGTTCTCGGCGGAGCAGAAGGAGCCGACGCAGCCTTCCCTCGACCTCGCAAACATTGCTCATCTTCGAAAGTCTCAATATGTCGCGGTGGCGTTGATGAAACTCGGGGTCCCGGATCGCATTTACCTGGACGAGCTATCACGGTATGGCAAGCCGCGCTTGCCAGCGATCCTCCGGACGAATTCCAGGATATCCCCGGCAATCCAAAAGCACTTGTGAGAAATCCGGAATTTGAGAGTTGGTGTGGGGGCCGGGGTGGAGACCTTCAGGCGTGCTCGAGGACAGTCCTTGAGTACTGGGGCGACTTATTTGCCTTTCTCTCCGTTCACGATCCTCGCTCGATTCCCGTTCTCCAGGCTGCCTTGAATGCAAGAAGCTCAGTCTTCGTTGAGCGGGCTGCCGGGGAGTTGGTGAGGCTCCTGGGCATCAGGGTGCTACCAATCATCGAGAAGACCTGCGAGCGCCTCTCGGCTAAGAGGTCCGAAGATATTATTGTTCAGGCTGCTAACTACATTCGCGGCGACGAAATGAATCGCCTGGTCGAGCGCTTTGTCCATGATCCACTAGCGAAAGAATGGGCGAGGAAACGCGCTGCCACGCATCCGGCTACTGGCCGGTAATGGCCGGCGGGAACGGCGGTATGTTCGGCATCCCGGTTGCCAAGCGTCCCGCCCCCGGACTAGACAACGCCCCCATCCTCAGCGATACTCAACTCATTGATGGCCAGCACCGTAACCAGGCTGGGCGAATCGCGCCTGGAATCCCTGCTTGAATCCGCCAAGCTCCTCAACGGCACCCTGCAACTCGACACCCTGCTGCGCCACCTGCTGCGGACCGTGATGGGGCGGCTGCTGGTGAGCCGGGGCGCCATCGCCATCCGGCGCGACGGCGAAACCCGCATCGCTCTGGCTCGCGGCAGTTCCCAACTTGTCACTGGAGCGCTTTTCGACGAAGCAACCGCCCGCGGCGCCGGCCTGGAACTGCTCTTCCCCATCGGGACGGACGAGGAACCCATCGGCCTGCTGGCCTTGAGCCATCCCGCGCGGGGGCCGCTCGAATCGGAAGAACAGGATTTTGTCCGGGCCCTGCTAGGCTTGGCTGCCAGCGGCATCGCCAACGCCGAGGCCCACTACGAAACCGTCCGCAGCAATCGTAACCTGGATCAGAAAGTGCAGGAACTGCGCGCGCTGCTGGATCTGGTCCGCGGCCTGGCTTCCACGCTTGATCCCGAGGAAATCGCGCAGCTCCTGGTCCTCACGCTGGCGGGACGCTGGGCTGTTCGCAAGCACGCCATCGTCACGTGGAAAGAGGGCCAGCCGGAAATTCTGCGTCATAAGGGCATGGACCTGCCCGCTGCCGGGCCGCTCAGGTCGGCCGTGGAATCCCTGCCCGAAGCCGTCCTGCTTACCACCGGGCCCCTGGCGGAAGCGCTGAACCTGCCGCCCGGGTCGCTACTGCTGCCCATGCGCTCTGGCGATGCCCTGATCGGCCTGATCGCTTGTGGGCCCCGCTTGGGCAACCAAGCCTACACGGAGGCGGATCGCGAATTCGGATCCGGACTGGTTGCCCAAGCCGCCGTTGCGTTCGAAAACGCGTGGCATTTCCGTGAAACTCTGGGCAAGAAGCAGTTGGAAAAGGAACTTACATTAGCCGCGGCCATCCAACAGGGCCTGTTCCCAGCGTCGCTGCCGCCGCTCCAAGCGTCCGACATCGCCGCTCGCAACCGGCAAGCGAAGCAGGTGGGGGGCGATTATTACGACGCCATCCCCACGGGCCAGCCCGGCTCCAATCAGCCGCACCTGCTCTGCGTGGTGGATATCTCCGGCAAGGGCATGTTCGCCAGCATCCTGATGAGCAACATCCAGGCGACGCTGCGGGCGCTGCTGAGCCAGGATTGCAGCCTGCCCGTACTGGCCACGCGCGCCAACGATCTGCTGCACGCCACCACGCCCTCAAACCGCTACGCTACCGCCATCATGGTGTTCTACGACCCCGCCAGCGGAGCCTGCCATTGGGTCAACTGCGGCCATAACGACGGCGTCATCTTGCGCGCCAACGGCGATGTGGAGATGCTGGAATGTAGCGGCATCGCGCTGGGCATGTTCCCCAGGCGCGCCTATCCTAGCCAGGATTTCACGCTACAGGAAGGCGACCTGCTGGCCCTCTATTCCGACGGCGTGACCGAGGCCCAGGATGAGGCTGACAACGAATTTGGCATTGGCAAATTGGTGGATTGCCTGCGCGCCAACGTGCATCTGCCATCCAAGGATATTGTGGATTCCGTTTTCGTCGAAATCGACGCCTTCGCGGGCGCTGCGCCGCAGTTCGACGACATCACCATGATGGTGATGAAACGGGGCGGCGCGTGATTCCTCAGTTGGCGCTACCCCGCAAAGCGCGCGCGCGGCATGTCCGCATTTTGATGGGCCTCGCTTTCGCGTTGTTTCCGATCGCTTATTTCGTGGGCGCGCGGGTTGAGATGCAGAATCTGCGCCGTATCGGGCACTCCGATTTCCACCTTACCTCCAACCGTGCCCAGGCCATCCAGGCGGCCCGCGACTTTCTCAGCGCCCAAAAAATCGACGTCACGCAGTGGAACGTTTACTGCAGCTCTTTCCCGAATCACGACCTGTATCAGTACTACCGGCTACACCCCGGCCCCGAGGCCGATCGCGCCGCCAAAGTGTTTCCGCCCGCGGTGGTGAAGGTCCTGTTCGAATCCCCCGCGGCTGACCACCGGGCGTCCATGACGCTTTCCTTCGAAAATCAGATCCTGGGGTTTGACGTCCGCAACGCCATGCCGGAACCCGTCCGGGCAGAGGTGGAAGATCAAACCGCGGCCGACGACCAGGCCTCCCTGGCGCTGGCCGAATCGCTGCTGGCATCGGAATCCGCTCTGGCGTCGGTCTTCGGGCATGCGCGCCCGGAGGTCATGAATTCAGACCGCGGCGCCTCGGGCGTAACGCGCAGCTACACTTGGCATCAGCCCTTTCCGGGCTTGCACGAACTTGATTCCGAGTTCCGCCTTGCGCTCCGCAACGGGCGGGTGCTCAGCATGGCCATGAACACCACCGTGGACCGGGACTACGCGGCGCGCGCGATTCATTCCAAGGACGAAGGAATCACCGACGCACTGGCAATTTTGCGGGCTTTGCTGATCTTCTCGGTAGCCATTTATAGCGTGGTGAGTTACGCGCGCCGCACCACGCAGAAGGAAATTTCGCATACGCGCACGCTATGGATGGCTGGGGCCCTGACGGTGATCTCCTTCGCCTTCGGATACTTCGGCCCAGCCCGCGATGCGGCTGCGCTGCTGGACCCCGGCGCGGTCTCCGTTTTGACCACGCCCATCCTCTTGCTGCGTCTGGTGGCGCAGGCCATTCTGGCGAGCCTGGCTTACGCCAGCGCGGAGGGCGACATCCGTGAGCACTTTCCCGGCAAACTGACCTCTCTGGATGCCTTGGTCCTGGGTAAGGTGTTTTCGAAAAACGTGGGCGCATCCGTGCTGGCCGGCGTGGCGTGTGCCGGCTGGCTGCTGCTGATGCAGAACCTGCTGCTGAGTCCCCTGTTGAAGGTCACGTCCGCCCAAGCCTTGACCATCGTGAAGTTTCCGTTCATGCGGGCGCCCTTTCTCACTTTTCTTGCCGTCCAACCGCTGCAGGTGTTTATCTTTGTGATCTTTGGGATGCTGCAGCCGCTGGCCTTGCTGACCCGGTACGTTCGGAACGCCAAGGTCCGCTACGGTATTTTCGTCCTGCTCACGCTGTTGATCGTCTCCGGGCTGGCCGGCGATTACGTATCTTTGCCCACGTTTCTGGTGGCCTCCGCTAGCCTGGTGGCCGGATTGCTGATTCCGTTTTTCGTGTACGATCTTCTGGCGGCTCTGATCAGCCTCAGCGTCTTCCAGTTCTCCGACAGCATTATCCAGTGCCTGGTGGTTTTCCCGGCCTGGAAGAATTTCATGATCGGCCTGATCGCGGTGGCGGCCATCACTTTGCTTATCGAGTTCGTGGCGTGGCGCCGCGGCCGGCTCTGGCGCGATGAGGAAGTGCGCCCGGAATACGCGCGCCACATCGCCGAACGCCAGGCCCTGCAGGAAGAGGTCTCCGCCGCGCGCGAGGCGCAACTCCGGCTGCTGCCCCAGGAAACCCCTAACATCCCGGGACTTTCCATACACGCTTCCTGCCTGCCCGCCAGAGTGGTGGGCGGCGATTTTTACGATTTCTTCGTGTTGCCCAACAACCGTCTTGGTATCTTCATCGCGGAGGGCGGCAACCGCGGCATGGCGTCCGCCCTTACCATCGCGCTGGCCAAAGGCTATCTGATGCACGTCACCCGCGGCCCCTATTCACCCACCCAGGTGATTACCAAACTGGAAGCCACGCTGGGCTCCATCCTTGATACCGGAGTGGCGCGCACCACGGTGGCTTACGCGGTGATTGATCCGAACGCCGGCACGCTCTCGTACGCGCGCACTGGAACCTACCCGCGCATCGCGTTCGCCCCGGCGGATTCATCCTGCGCGCTCACCGAGCAGGAAGCCGGGGCTTCTATTTGGGAAGGCTCCACGCCCTTGTCCGCGGGCGATAGCATTCTGTTCTATACCGATGGCATTGCGCGCTCAATCGCCGCCGCAACGTCCGGTGACCATGAGGAGTGGATCCGCCAGTTCGTCTGTCACCCCGCCCGGAACGCGGAAGGGATCCACGGGGCGCTGCTGCTAGCGATCATGGGCGCAGGACCGGAACACGCCGATCTGGAACGCGATGACGATCTCACCGCCGTGGTGGTGCGCTGCGAGTGGGTGGGCGAACAGGCCAGGGAGGGCGTGGCATGAAGCGCTTCATCGTTCCCTTGATTTTGTGCGCCGCCAGCGTCCTGCTGTTGATCGCGGCCTTTCCCCACTGGCATTCCGCTGCCCGGTGGGGCTTCGTGTTCAATCGCGGCGAGGCCATCGAACGAGCCCGCCAGATCGCCGCCCAACAAGGCTTTGCGGTGGACGGATCCCAGGTCCGGGTGGGCAGCGAAATCAATCGTGAACTCGAAACCTACCGGCGCTGGCACCCGGATGACGCACGCGCTCAGCGCATCTCGCCGGTCATCGTCAAAATTGTGTTCAGCTCTCCGGTTCAGCGTCCTTTCGAGGTACAGCTTTTTCCCGATGGCCGCGTGGCGGGGTGGCAACTGGGCGGGTCCGATCCCCCGCCGACTCGCGTCGCAGGCCGTCCCCCTTCCACGCCCCTCATCCATGGGCGGGCCAAGGCGCAGGAAGCCTTCCAATTGCTCACCGCGCCGGATTCACAGGCCTTCCGCCTAACCACCGACGGCGCGGCATCGAAGGAGGGACTTCGCTATTCCTGGGAACCCGGCATGTCGGAGGGCGGCTTCCAACCCACCATCGATATCGCCGTGCGCCGTGGCCGGGTGGTTCATGCCGAAACGCACGCCAGCTTTATCCAGTCATTCGATGATGAATATCAGCGCCAGGGCCGCACCACGGCTCCGTGGAAAATCGGGTTCTTCGTGCTCATCTTCGTCATGATCCTGGGCGCATCCGTGCTCTACACTTTGGGCGGTCTCCGGAAAAAGGCCCCGCACCGTCTGGCACTCGCCTTTGGACTGGTCAACACGCTGCTGGCGGCCGCGGCATTCTTCAGTGGACCGAAAATCGCCAACATCGCGATTGCCGAGCTGATCGATGGTAATGCTTCTTCCGGCATCCTTTACGGTGTGTATATGTCTTTCGTGGGCGCGGGCTCCATGGCGTGGGTCTTTTTTGGCGGCGGTCTGTCCGCTGCCGGAGCCACACTTCCCAAATGGTGGAGCCTGCGTCTGCTCTTCAGCCGCCGTCTGCTCAGCCGCCCCGTGGGCCTTTCTCTCTGCGCTGGCTTGCTCTGGGCCCCGGTCCTGATGGCCACGCAAGCGTTGGTGGCCATGGCCTTTCCACGCAATATCTGGTCAGATAAAGATGCTGGCGAACTGCTGGTACGGTTCCCCACTCTGCCGGGCCTGCTGGAGTTTCCGCTACACCCTACGCTTCTGGGGTTTTTCGGTGTCGCGGTGGCGTTCGCTCTCACCCGGGTCCCTTCGCTCCGCTGGCGCGGCCTCCTCCTTTTGGGGATGGGCGCGGCCTTCTTCTCCGGCTATGAAAATCGCTGGGACACGCTGCCAGCCATCGCCCTCAGCGGTATCCTGACCGCCGCGGCCTTGACCGGCATCTACCGGAGCTTCGATCTTCTAGCCATGTTGGTGGCCGAAACCGCGCGTAATGTGGTGATCACCGCCGCGGTCCTGCTCAGCCAGCCATCTCATTCCTTACACGCCCTGGGCTGGCGCGGGATCCTGCTGCTTGGCACCGCCCTGGCCGCCGGTTGGGTTCTGATCCACCGCGGAGCCGACCCCGTCAACGAAGAAGAAGCCGCCACGCGCCCCCTGGCCGAGGGCATCCAGGCCAAGCGCGACGAGCTAAAGTCCGAGTTCAATATCGCCCAGCGCGCCCAGCGCCAGATGCTGCCGGATTCCGCCCCGCCGGTCCCCGGCTTCACTATTGCCGCGCACTGCACCCCGGCGCGCGACGTAGGGGGCGATCTGTATGACTTTCTACCCCTCCCGGCCGGCCGCCTGGGCATCGCCGTGGCCGACGTCTCAGGCAAAGGCGTTCCCGCCGCGCTGTACATGACGCTCACCAAGGGTCTTCTAGCCGCCACTAGCCAGGAAGATCTGGAACTGTCCACCATGCTGGAACACGTCAACGCCCATCTGTACACCGTGGGCCGCCGCAAGACCTTCGTCACCATGGCTCTGGCGATTCTGGACCCTGCCGCCAAAACCCTGGAATACGCGCGCGCTGGACACAACCCCATCGTGTGGCGCAAAGCTTTGGACGGTTCCACCACTCTGGTTGCCTCCCGCGGGATGGGCCTTGGCATCACGGGCGGCAAGGTGTTTGTCCGTACGTTGACTGTGGAGACGCTTCTTCTGGAACCGGGCGATTTTGTGGTCTTTTATTCCGACGGTCTCACGGAAGCCATGAACGAAAACCTGGAGCAATTTGGTGACGACCGGTTACTGGAATCGGTGGCCAGCCTGGGCTCCGGCTTGGGATCGATGAGTGCCTCCCAGGCGCGCGACGCCATTCTTGGAGACGTCACCCGCTTTCTGGCGGGTACCCATCCTCAGGACGATCTCACCCTGGTGGTACTGAAATTTGACTAACTCGATTACACTGAAACACATGCACATGGGGGAAGGAAGCAAGCGTGGCTAATCCGTTCGCAATCACGAGGTCCAACGAAGAAGGCCTGTCCATCCTGGCACTGGATGGCTATTTGGACGCCCATACCGCCCCGCAGTTTGAGAAGGCTGTCGAAGCCGAATTCAACGCGGGCCGTCTGAAAATCATCGTCGAATGCTCCCATCTTACGTATATTTCGTCCGCTGGCCTGGGCGTGTTCATGAGTTTCGTGGAGGAAATCCGCGAAGCCGGAGGGGATATCAAAATCTGCGGCCTTACGCCCAAGGTGCTTCAGGTGTTCGACATCCTGGGCTTCCCGGTCCTGTTCGACATCGTTGAAGACCTGCCCGCCGCCATCCGGAAGTACGCGGAAACGCCCGTGAAGGAGATCTAAGTGGCTTCCATGGAACGAACCTTTGCCCTGCACGTTCCGTCGTCAACGGAAAACCTGGCGTTGATCCGTGAGTTCGTCGCCGCGGTCGGGGTCCAGGCCGGCTTCTCCCCCAAGGAACTTGGGCAGCTGGAACTGGCCGTGGATGAGGCCTGCGCCAACGTCATCGAGCACGCCTACGGCTGCGACGGCACCAAGGAAGTGACCGTCCGGGCCATGTTCGACGACGATAGCCTCCATATCGAGGTGATCGATACCGGGAAAGCCTTCGACCCCGGCATGATCCAGCAGGTGGAGGTGGGGACGCTGGTCTCGGACCGCAAATCGGGAGGCCTGGGGATGCGGCTGATGAAGTCGTTCATGGACGAGGTGCACTACCACATGGTTCCCGGCGAGAAGAACGAGTTGCGAATGGTGAAGCGGCTGCAGAAGGGCTAGCCGGTGAGCCCGGCGTCACAGACGTCCTGCAGCGCTATCAGGTGCGGGAGACGAACGTTCCCAGGCCGGGCCGGCTAAAACGGGATCAGTTTCAGACCGGGAATCTTTCGGAAGTGCTGCTGGTTGCGGGTCGCGATAACGAAACCACGCTCCAGCGCACAAGCGCCGATCAACAGGTTATCGAAAGGGATGGTTACGCCTTGCCGCGCTGACTCGGCGTGGATCTGCCCGACTATTTCCGCCGTGGCGGCGGTGATTGGATAGACCACGGCAGTCTTAAGGTCGTCGAGAAACGCGCGGCGGGCTTGGCGGCGATCATCGGTATCGGCGCGATGAATGCCATGGGCGAGCTCAGCCACGCTGATCGCGCAGATTGCTGCCTCGCGTTCTCCAATCCACGCAGCAACGTATCTGAGGAGGCGCGCTACATTGAAGAGCTGCCGCTCAGCCTCGATGACAATGGTGGAATCGAGGATTACCCGAGGTGGGCGGGTTCCATGGTTGGCTGCGTTCCGCGATTCCTTGGTTGACGTCGTGCATAAAGCCTTCGTCCGGGAATGCGGTTGTACCGTGTGCTTCTGCTATTGCGATACTCTCCGATAGCAGTCGCCCAACCGGGCGGGGTGCGTGGATCACCGCCACGGGACGATTATCCTGCTCTACGATCACCTCCAGTCCTTCTTGGACCTTAGCAAGGACCGCGTGGATGTCCCGCACATGTTCGACCTCGGTGATACGGAGCGTTCCCATATCATTCAGCAAGCTGTTGTTCCTGGCCTTCGGCTCGCGGCGCAAGAAACGCAATCAAGCTAAATTTTGAGCCGCGTTCCCGTCGCCTTGGCTAATCGCTAAGACCCGAGCCTCAATCGCCGCCCGTGCCAACGCGAACTCCGGCTCACTTTTCAACCACTCCTGATGCAGGTCGCCAACTTTGCTCATTGGGACGATGGTAGGCCAAAGCGAGTCACGCCGCCCACAACTTTATTTGCCCCATTCCCTTCAACACCTTGCCCAAATCCCGCCCTGGATTTCCACCAGC
>JBBQUE010000023.1:0-12394 GCA_038212805.1 Bryobacterales bacterium
GAAAGGAACCTCATCGCCCCGGTCGCGCTGCTCTTTCGGCTTGGTCACCTTCGCGCGAATCAGATACGTCTGCCGACCCCGCAAGGCATGCCGGATTCCCAACTCATAAAAGACATTGGCATTATGAATCGAGATATCGGCAATCACCAGATCGGCCAGCAACAACAACTGAAACATATCGTCGCGAATGTTGCCGGCCTCCAAAATGTTCCCCGTGGTCCCACCCGCGATCCCGGCGGCCAGCAACGCTGGCGCAATCAGTTTATGGTGAACGAAATCGAAATCGATACCGCCCTGCGTTCCAAATGGACGAACAATAAATGCCTGCATATTGAACCAGAGTCATAGTATCGCAGGCACAACCGTAATCGGCATACTAATGGCGACCCAGGCAGCCAAGGAAGACATGAGCTATTGCCAGGGATTCCAGTACGACAATCGTAGACCTTCTTCCGGTTCGGATTGCCTGGACGAACGAATGCGTGTGCTCGGGCTTTCTGTCGAGCACACGACCGCGTGGCGATGAATCCGGACGCAATCGGACTGTTTCGGGCACACGAGCCCGGTTTGTGGCCACGCTGATTCGGGTCGTATTCACACACGAAGCGGCGGGACAACTATTCATGCACGGAGAGGCCACTTCCAGGCGGCTCTCTACCTGCGCTTCTTATTACATCTGCTGGAGCGGCTGTTCCGGAATCCCCAACGGGGCATACGGGGGAAACGGGGATGAAAGCTCGACCGATAGGCTGCGCAATTTTTCTGGGCATCGGGAGACGACGCACATCTTGTCCGCATCCCCACAGCCCGCGAAAGCGGATTCGTAGCGTTGAGATCGAAATAGTTGAAGCGGTTGTAACGCTCCGTGCGCGGCTCCTGAATCTCGTACCGCAGCCCGAAGTTCACCGTCAGTCTGCGATTTACCTTCCACGCATCCGGCACTGGAGTCCGCTTCGCACATTAGCGGGGTTCCGGTCCGTCCTCGCCACTCTCCACCATGTCAGCCAAGACCAGCAGCGCAATCTACTTCACTTTTCGCAGTGCTTCGGCCGTAGTGCTGCCATAAGCCATCACGCCGCGCTCCAGCTCCACGCCCCTAAGCAGCCACCGGAGCCATCGCCCTAAAATACTCCACCGTCTTCCGCAGCCCCTCCGCCAACCCCACCTTAGGCTCCCAACCCAGCAGCGCCTTCGCCTTCCCAATATCCGGACGCCGCTTCTTCGGGTCGTCCTCCGGCAAATCCTTGAATTCCATCGGTGCCACGCTCCCCGTCAACTCGTGAATCGCCTCCGCGAACTCCAGAATTGTCATCTCCGCCGGATTCCCCAGATTCACTGGATACCGCTCCTCGGAAAGCATCAACCGCGCCAGCCCATCCACCAAATCGTCCACGTAGCAGAAGCTACGTGTCTGGCTGCCATCTCCAAAAATCGAAAGCGGCTCCCCGCGTAAAGCCTGATCCAAAAACGCCGGAACCACCCGCCCGTCGTTCAATTGCATCCGCGGCCCGTAGGTATTAAAAATCCGCGCGATATTCGTCCTTAGCCCATGCACCCGGTGAAACGCCATTGTCAGCGCCTCCGCATACCGCTTGCTTTCGTCGTAGCACGATCGCGGACCCACCGGATTCACATTGCCCCAATACGTCTCCACCTGCGGATGCACCATCGGATCTCCATACGATTCCGACGTGGAAGTCAGCAAAAACCGCGCCCCGTGATCCAGCGCCAACTCCAGCATATTCCGCGTGCCCGCCGAGCCCACATCCAAAGTCTCAATTGGATGCTCCAGGTAGTCCTTCGGGCTAGCCAGCGATGCCAAATGCAGCACCCCGTCAATCGGGCCGTCATAAAAGAGCGATTCGCAAACGTCCTGATCCTGGAACTCAAAACGGTCATGCCCCCGCAACGTTTCCAGATTGCGCATCGAACCCGTCATCAGGTTATCCAGACCCACTACGGTGTGGCCGTCCGCAATCAGCCGGTCACACAGATGCGATCCAATAAAACCCGCTGCACCTGAAATAATGAAACGCAATCCGCTAGCCTCCGCAATCTAAAAACTGTACGGCTCTCTACTATTTTCAAGGATATCAACGTCCGCCTCATTAAGTGATACATTCGAAGCGTACCCACCCTATATGTCGCCTCTGTCCTGGCCGGAAAGCATTCTTTTCTTAGCACTTCTAGCAACCTCGGGATACCTCTTCTGGATGCGTTTCGGCAAGGTCCTCGCGAAGATCCGCGAAGCCCGGCGCGATCCGAATTTCTCCCTCCACCCCATCGCCCCCCGCGTTGGTAAGTTCGTCTGGGAAGTTCTCCTACAAGGCCAAGTCATCCGCCAACGCCCCCTCCCGGGCATCGCCCACGCCTTTGTTTTCTGGGGATTCTGCGCCTTCGCGGTCGTCACCCTGAACCACTTCGCCCAGGGCGTTCAACTCACCCTGCTCCCGCGAGACAGCTTCCTCGGCCAGATCTATTTCACCCTTGCCGCCATCTTCGCCGTCGCCGTCGCCATCTCCATCACTGGCCTGGCCGTGCGCCGCTTCGTGGTCCGCCCCCAGTGGCTAGGTAAAAAAGTATCTTACGAATCCGGCTTCATCGCTTTCCTCATCCTCGCCCTGATGCTCACCTACCTGGCCACCTTCCTGCCCGGCATGGAGCAGAACCGCTGGCTCTGGTGGTCCCATACCTTAGCGTTGCTGATCTTCATGCCGCTGATCCCGCACACCAAGCACCTGCACCTGATCCTCAGCCCTGTCACCGTTTTCCTCAAACGCCCTGGTTTCAGCGACATCCCTCCCCTCGCAGGCGACGAAGATTTCGGCCTCGACACCGGCAAAGATCTCACCCAACTCGTAGCCCTGCAGGCCTATTCCTGCGTGGAATGTGGCCGCTGCACCGAACATTGCCCCGCTAGCAACACCGGTAAAATACTCAATCCTAAGGAAATCGCCCTGGGACTTCGCAGCTTCCTCAACGAAAACGGAGGCGCAAGCGACCAGCCACTCATCGGCCCGCACCTCTCCCTCGAAGCCGCCTTCCAGTGCACCACCTGCGGAGCGTGTGAATTCCAATGCCCGGTCGGTATCCAGCACCTCCCCATGATCATCGGCCTCCGCCGCGGAGCCGTCAACACCGGAAAATGGGAAGACGATTACGGCACCAAGCTCTTCCTCAATCTCGAACGTGGTGGCAACGCCCTCGGATTCTCCTCCGGCGAACGCGAAAAATTCATCCAGAAACAGGAATTCCCCATCTTCGACGGTACCCAGGAATATTGCCTATGGCTAGGCTGCATGGGGGCCTACGACCCGCAAGGCCGTGAGATTATCTCCTCCTTCGCCAAGGTCATGCGCCATCTCAACGTCACCTTTGGAGTCCTCCGCAAAGAGAAATGTACCGGCGATCCCGCTCGCCGCCTCGGCAATGATCTGGTCTTCGGCCAGCTCGCCGAAACCAATCTCGAAACCCTGAAATCCAGCAAGGTCCAAAAGATCGTTTCCATCTGCCCCCATTGCGTCCGGACTATCAGCACAGATTGGAAGGAGTACGGCGAGGCACCACCCATCGAACATCACAGCGAATTCATGGCGCGCCACGTCGACCAACTCCCCGCCCCCGCGGTCGAAGGTCCCAAAACCGTCTATCACGACCCCTGCTACCTTGGCCGCTACCGTGGAGTCTATGACGAACCCCGCTCCATCGCCGGCAAGTACGGCACCCTGGTAGAAGCCGAACGCACCCGCGAAAAATCGTTCTGCTGCGGCGCGGGCGGAGGGCTCGCCTTCCTCGGCGAAGAATCCGGCAAACGAGTTAGCGTGGAACGCGCCGAACAACTCATCGCCACCGGAGCCAGCGTAGTTGCCGCCGCCTGCCCCTTCTGCAATACCATGTTCCGCGACGCGCTCTCAAACCTCTCGCCCAACGCGCCCAAACTGCTCGACATTGCCCAGATTGCCGCCGCCGCCCTCCCGAAAATTGCCGAAAAGGAGTCTGTAGCAGATTCACCTTCTGCCTGATCCTGTTTTCCGCCCCAGCCCTTGGCCAGCGCTACCAGGGTCGAGGTCCATGTCTACAGCGGCCGGGAATTTGCATCCCCCATAGGCTGCGCAGTCAGCGGTAGCGCTTCCCTTACCCAGGCGTATTCACCGCTCGTCACCTCCAGACCCGCCGACCTGTTCTTCCAGCCGTGCGTGACCATGCGGATCGGGCGTTCCGCCCGCGGGGGAAACGCCAACTTCACCGGCAATGGAGTCTACGCCTTCCCCGGGGCATGCCAGTCCCATCAGTGGGCTGATTCCGTCACATCCTTCGTGGGCCTGGAATTCTATGATTCGCAATATAACCGCGCCAATAACGTGAACTACCTATTCGTCCTCCTCGCCTCCGCCAGTGTCATCAACCATCCCGAACCGTCTACAACGGTTCCGACCGGCTTGGCAGGTCTGCTGGCTGGCCTTGAGTTCGTTTCATCAAAATTCTCCGGAAAGCGAAAATAGAATCAAGTGCGCCTCACCCTAGCCGTCTTACTGGCCCTACCTCTCTTTGCTAAAGATGCATATCTCTTCACGTCCTTCCGCGGCAATGGCGAAACCGGCGTCTGCCTCGCCCTCAGCACCGCTGGCAAAACCTGGGAGCCGCTCCTCAACAACCAACCCTCGCTGAAACCTGAAATCCCCGCCATGCTGATGCGCGACCCCTGGCTCGGCTGCGGCCCCGACGGCCTCTGGCACCTGCTCTGGACCTGGGGATGGACCCGTGCGGCCGGCGACATCACGCTCAAAATCGGTTACGCCGAATTCCCCGACCTCGTCCACTGGAGCGCCCGGCGCGCCATCCCCGTCTTCGCCTCCGAATCCACCGCCCGCAACGCCTGGGCTCCCGAAGCCGCCTGGGATCCCAAAATCCGCCAGTGGACCATCTTTTTTGGGCAACCACCATCCCCGGCCGCTTCCCCGGCACCGAAAACGCCGGCGACAACGCCTACAACCACCGCATTTACGCCGTCACCACGCCGGATTTCAAAACCTTTACCGAACCCCGCCTCTATTTCGATCCCGGCTTCAACTCCATCGATTTTACCCTGGTCCACGACCGCCGCCGCTGGATCATGATCTTCCTGGATCATGATCTTCAAGGATGAGCGCAAAACGCCCCTCCAAAAACGCCTCTGTCTGGCCTTCGCCGATTCACCCGCCGGACCCTGGACCGGAGCCACCGAACCCTTCTCGCGCGATTGGGTGGAAGGCCGGCCCGCCGTACGCATCGGGAACGAATGGTGGATCTATTTTCGACCACTACGCCAAGCCCCAAGCCTACGGAGCCATTAGAACCAAGGATTGGAAGACGTTCCACGATGTCTCCGGTCAGGTCCACTTCCCCGAAGGTCATCGCCACGGAACCGTCGTAAAGATCACTGCTCAGGAAGCCCGCTAGCTGCGTTCCCGCTAAATTTCGACTGCCCACGGCCATCGGAGTGCTCCAGGAAGTGTAGGAGCACGATGCCAAAACACGATCACCACAAAGCGGCCGCCCACCACGACGAAGCCGCTAAATCACACAGGAACGCCGCGGAAGCCCATGAAAAGGGCGATCACGCGGATGCGTCCCAGCATTCACAAATTGCGAACGATCATTCCAGCCAAGCCAATGACGCCTCCAATAGCGCTCATCAGAAGTCAAAAGGACCGAAGAAACTCTGACCAGGCAGGAAGTACTCAACCGCTCCTGCGAAAATAGCATCACCTAACCCTCGACGATGCTGTTACATTACACGGTCAAAAAATTGACCGCCAAAAAATAGCTCAGCCGTTTGGGGACTGGACGCCAGAGCACCTATACATTGCCAATTTTCACTTTCGGCTGTATGGGTGCCAGCGCCCCAAAGGCGCTCCCATTAATTTTTGACGAGTATCTCCCGCGTCTTCAATAACTTAGACGAAAAGTGGGATTGGCGGCCGAACCCGCACTGGTATTTCTTAGGCATGTCGAAACGAAGCAACGCCGCCAACCGAAAGAACGCCGCCCACTCTACTGGCCCCAAAACCGATGCCGGTAAACAGAAATCGTCACTGAACGCCCTCCGCCATGGGTTCACCGGGCAAGTCGTCGTACTGCCCACCGAAGACCGTCGTGTCTACTTCCAACACACCAACGCGTTCCACAACGAGTACCACCCCCAAGGCCCCACCGAAACTCACCACGTCCAAACCCTGGCCGACGCCGCCTGGCGCCTCAACCGCCTCCGCGCCCTCGAAGACAATCTCCTCACCATAGGCCTCCTTCACCAGGAAGAAAGTAAAACCAATCCCCGCACCGACCACCCCGAAGCCAGCACCGCCCTCGCCACCGCCGACGGCACCAAAGATCACCTCCGCCAGATCGCCATCCTCTCCGTCCACGAAGCCCGCCTGACCCGCCAGTTCACCAAGACTCTCACTCTTATCAGGGAGTTACAAGCCGAGCGCAAAGCCAACGCCGCCCCCGTGGCTTCGTTATTTCAACGCGCCGTAGGACGGGCAGTTCCGCCTGTCTATCACTCTAAACTTCAACTAATTGTGGAAAATGAAACGAAAAAAACGGGCGAGGTGGAGGAGATTCAAACTGCCGGCAGCTTTGACATTCGCTAACTGGAATGTCATTATGCCGGAGAATTCTATCCCAATTGAGGCTGGTAAGCCCCTCGAAATTATCGGAATCTGGCGGAGAGGGGGGGATTCGAACCCCCGGTAGCGTTTTTGACACTACGACGGTTTAGCAAACCGCTCCATTCGACCACTCTGGCACCTCTCCGTAGTATGATCGCTGTGAACGTAAGCGATTTGTGGTTGACTCAGAATACCATATGACCCATTCCTCCGCCCAACCCAAAGTCGCCCTGATCACCGGAGCCAACAAAGGAATTGGCCTGGAAATCTCCCGCCAGCTCGGAGTCCAGGGCATTATCGTCCTGATCGGTGCTCGCGACGAAGAGCGCGGCATGGAGGCCGCCCGCCGGTTGTGCGCCCAAAACATCGACGCCCGGGCTGTGATTCTCGATATCACCAAACCGGCCAGCATCGCCAACGTCGCCGCCGAAATCGACGCCACCTTCGGCCATCTCGACATCCTGGTCAATAACGCCGGCATTGCGCTCGACCGGGTTCCCCCCAGTCAGCTCGCCATGGGAACTCTCCGCGAGACCTTCGAAACCAATGTTTTCGGAATGTTCTCCGTCATCAAAGCTATGCTTCCTTTGCTGCGGAAGTCTCCCGCCGGCCGCATCGTCAACCTGTCCAGCGGCTTGGGTTCGTTAACGCAAACCAGCAACCGCAACGGGGACTTCCGCCGCGTCAACCTGCTCGCCTACAACGCTTCCAAGACCGCAGTCAACGCCCTCACTGTCCAGTTCGCCAATGAACTCCAGGACACGCCCATCAAAATCAACTCAGCCGACCCCGGCTACGTCGCCACCGACCTCAACGCGCACCGCGGTCCACGCACGGTGGAGCAAGGTGCTACCGCCCCGGTCCGGCTCGCCACGCTAGGCCCCGAAGGCCCCTCGGGTGCCTTCTTTAATGAGGATGGCGTCGTTCCCTGGTAGGTGACCCATGTGCGGCAGCGCCGCCGCAATCAGCTTCGAAAGCTCAGACGTGCCCAGCAACACCTGCTCCACCAGTAGACCCGAAACGTACCCTCCCACCCACGGGCAGCAATACCGCACCTCGCCGAACACGACCGAATCTTCCAACACAATCCGCAGAAACATTCCCGGAATCAACGTCGTCTGCGTGGTCAACCTCAGTCCGCTCTCGGATACATCCAGCACGCGCCCCGGAACCCGGCTGGCCTCCCGCCCCAAGACGTGAAATTCAGCGTCCAGATGAATCGGCAATCGATGATGCTTGCGGCGTTCCATTCGCTCCTGTCTGTTTATCGGCGGAAACGGGCAGAAACTTAAGGGCTACCGGAACTGTTTTTTTAAAAAGAAGTCGATGCCGAATCGCCCATTCTCATCCCGCGTCGCCACCGCCGACCATTGCGGGTTCAAAGACCACTCCACGCGCACGATCTGCGAATTCGCCTGCGTCAGATCCGTTATATAGGTGAACGTCACGTTCGAAGCCACCTGTTGCTGCAGCGTCAACCGCGCCTGCGGCAGCGCCGAGCCGCTCGTAAATGTCGGGTCGATCTTCAGCTTGCTGATCCCGAACACCCGCTGCAACCGGCTCGCCACCGGGCCCGCAATCGCCTGGCTCACAATCGCCGATTCCCCCATCTGCTGCAGATTCTGCGGCGGCGCGGTCGGCTGGTTCGCCAGAATCGTGGGATCGGACGACGGCGTCCGGCCCGCCGCCAGCAGACCCACAATCTCATCGAATTGCAGCGGGGGGTCGGACCGGTACGTGAGCTTCATATTGTTCACCGGCCCCGAAACCGTCAAAATCACGTCCACGCCCTGCGCCGCCGTTTGCAGGTCGATGTCTAGAATCGGCTCAATCTTCAGCGGGTTATAGAAGGCCACGCTGCCGCTGTTCACCAGATACTCGGTGCCGAAGAACACCAGCTTGCCTGACGTAATATTCAACCGCCCCAGCATGCCGGGGTTCGATGCCGTGCCCCGCAGCGTCAGGTCCGCATCCGTCTGGATATTCTGTGCCAGCGCCGATTGCACCGCTAAATCAGGCGCGGTCCGGATCCGCACGTCCAGCTTCATCCCCGCCAGCGGACCGGACGGCGCAGACGGCGTTTCGAGCGGCGGCGTGGACCTGGACAAAATAGATCCGAAGTCGCTCTGCGGATTGAACGCGATCCGGTTAATCGTGATCGTGCCGCCCAGCACGCTCCGGTCGCTGGTGCCGGTCAGGTTCAAGGTCGCGCTCGCCACCACGCTAGCCCCTTCCGGCGTCCGGACGCGCACCTGGCCGGCGTTCGCCCGCAGCCCATAGCGCAGCAGTCCACCGCCAAAACCAACGTAACCGGCCAGTTGCACCCGCCCGCCGCCTGATTCCGCCGTCACGTTCTGCAGCACCGCCGTAGTCCCGTTGAACTGAACAATCCCGTTGGCGTGCGAAATGCCATTCGATATCGACGCCATGTTCACCGCGGCATCTTTGAAATGCAGTTGCCCGTTCACCTGCGGCTGGCTGGGCGTCCCCCTCACCGTGGCCTGCAGCGTCACGTTGCCCGCCGCAAAAATGTCCCGGTCGAAATCTTCCAGCAGCTTCAGATCGGTGGTCGCGTTCACCTGCAGATTCAGCGGAGCCTTGTCATTCAACGCAATCTCGCCGGTCACCTGCATGTCGGTCATCGGCCCGGCCACGTGCGCGCTCTCCACCTTCAGCGACTGCCGAGTCAACGCCAGCACGATCGGGCCCTGATTCGTTAGCCGCACCACTTTGGTCCCCCCGGCCTGCGAGCGCGGAGTGCCTGTCACCTGCAGCTTCGACAGACTCAGCTTTCCCGTTAACTCCTCCGGCTTGAAAATCGGCCCCGACACCGTCGCCTGCCCCTCTGCCAGCGCATCCACCAGGGGACGCCCGCCCCGCACTCCCATCAGCGGCAGCAACCCGGCGTAGGTTACGTTTGAAAACGTCAGGTTGGCGGTAGTGGGGTAATCGGCCCGCAACCGGGTCTTGCCTTCCCCATGAATCGCCGACCCGCCTAGATTCGAATCGGCCTTGAACTCCACAAAGCCATTACGCGTGGTGGCCTCTACCGTCGCATCGCCCAGCTTCTTCCGGTCCGCTTCCAGACCGCGCGCCGCCAGATTCGCGGTCAGCGTCTCCAGCACCACCGGCGACGCTGTGGATCCCTTGGCCAGCTTCACCAGGCTCCCTGCCCCGTCCGCGCTCAACTGCAACAGTCCTTTCAGCCCCGGATTCTGCCGCTGCACCGCCTGAATATGGGCCAGATCAAGGGAGTTGCTCGCCACATGCACCCGGAACCGGCCCTGTTCAAAATCGTTCTTGGGATGCTCAAACGTTCCATTGCCTTCAATCCGCGACGGCCCCACCACCACCGCCAGGTTCTTGGCCTCAATCAGTTGGTTGTTATAGGTCAACTGCCCGCTGATCTGGTCAATCGGTTCATCCTGAATCACTGCCTTGGTCAGGTTGAAATCCCCAGAAGCCAGCGGATTCACCACCGTGCCCGTCAGCCGCGCGTTGGCCGTCAACCGGCCCTTCACCTGCGCCGCCACTTCCTCCACCGGGAAATTGGCTACCTTGGCCGAAGCGTCCACCGGATAATCACCCTCCAGCCGGGTCTGCCCGTTCACCTGGATTGCCGATCCGCCGAAGTTCGAATTCGCGCTGAAATCCACCTGGGTTCCGGCAGTCTTCGCGGACGCCGTCACATCGCCAAACTTGCGATTGTCAGATACCAGGCCCTTGCCCGTCACATCCGCGTTCACCGCCGTCACCCGGAACTCCTTCCCCAACTCCCCGGTGAAGTCCCCGTTGACGCGCGCCGTACCCGCATAGCGCGCATTGAACGGCTTCAGCGGCATGTCGTTGCTCGCCAGCTTCGCCTGCACCGTGCCCGTATCCCAGTGGTCCTTGGGATGGACGAAGGTTCCGCTGCCCGCAATGCGCGCCGCCCCGGAAGTCGCCACCGCGTTCGTCAACCGCACCTGTTGATCCGCCAGATCCACGTTGGCCGTCACCCGGTCAAAGTGCAGATCGTACGCGGTCACGTTGGCCATATCCACCTGCGCCATTCCCGCCGGATTGCCAATCGTGCCGCCTATCTTGACAGTTCCGTTCACCAACCCTTTCGCCGGAACATCCTTCTGGCCCGCAATGGCCAACAGATCCGCCAAATCAGTATTCACCATGGAGGCATTTAACTGCAGCGGCTGATTGGGCGCGGGCGCCCATTTCGCCAACCCCACCGACCCATTGAACGTCACCTGCGCAGCGGCTTGCTGCAGCGCCCCGTTCTGAATCCGTACACCCGTAGACGACGCGCTTACATCCGCCGCCAGCCGGTCGAATGACCGCTTCTCCACCGCAAACTGCGTAGCCTCCAGGTGCCCCGCCAATTGCGGTGCGCTCAGCTTCCCAGTCACCACGCCTAAGAATTGCACCGTTCCCCCGCGCAGTTCTATTGATAGCGGATCTTTTGACAACGGCTGGAAGTCGCTCAGATTCCGCGATACCAGCTTTACTTGCAACTCATGATTGAGTGCGCCCGACAGATCCACGCGGCTGTTCGGCAATGCCACGTAGGAATCAGCCACGCTGATCAAGTCAGCCGCCGCGTCGTACTGCGCGTTCACCTTGCCGGTCACTGGCACACCCTTGCCCGGAGCGATGCTCAGCCGCACGCCGGCCTGCAGATTCATGGTGTCCTTCACTTTCAGATTTCCCGTGGCGCTCACCGGGCCGGAGATCACGCCATCGTACGGGAATTTCCCCAACACGCTGGCCAGCAGGCCGTCCACGCGCCCTTCAAACTTGAACTTGGCCAACTCTTCCAGACTGCCGTTGCCGGTAACCCGCGCGCCCAGGGCCTGCAATCGAAGCCCGGTTAAATCGATCCGCTTCGGGTCCGCCTGCACCGTCGTGTCCAGCCCAATGCCCCGGAAATCCTGATCGTTCAGATGAAATCCAAGGCTGCGGCCTTCCACGTTCCCCGCCACCTGATACCCGCCGTTATCCGTCAGCTTCCACGTTCCGGACGCCCTCACGGTGCCCACCGGCTTCTGCTGCACTTTGAGCAACCGGCCCAACTCACCCAGCGCCAGCGAGGCCGTGAACTGCGCCGGACTGGCTTCGAAAGTAGATTGGCCCAGCACCACCTTGCCGGATGAAACGGTCACCACCCCGCGCTCCAGCTTGGCCGCGAGCGCCACATCAAGCGCGTTCGGCAGATCCGGCGCGGTGGCAAGATCCAGTTTCAAACTCGCTAACCGGCGCGCATCATCTAAGGTCAAACGCCCGGAAACTTGTCCTGAGGCGCGCGGGTCTTGGAAATGCTCCACCACCGCGTTCACCGTGAATACCGACGCCCCCGTACTCAGCCTGGCGTCCTTCGTTTCAATGCTATCCTTGCCCATCACCACCGGCACATCGATATTCACATCTACCGGTGCCTCCCCCGCCCGCAGGATCTGCAACGGACTGATGCTGAGCCGCCCCTCGTACCCCGGCGTGATCCGGTTGTAAGCCAGTTGCGCCCGCAGTTGACCGCCTTTGGCCTGCACCTCAACCTTGCGCGCGTTCAGCATCACCGCGCCATGCTCTACCGCGAAGTGGCCCACTTTCAGATCCACCAGCGTCTCCAGCGTGGGCTTGCCGGGTTTCGGTTTCACCTTCGGCTCCGGGATGTTGGTGCTGCCGTCAGCCGCAATAATCAAGTTGGCGCGCGGCTCGGTAATCGTCAGCGCCGAGAGGTCGATGCTTTCACC
>JBBQUE010000024.1:0-12380 GCA_038212805.1 Bryobacterales bacterium
GTCCGGAGCGAGCATCATGGGCCGCAATTCTTCGAATACCTGCATAAACCGCTCCTTGGCTCCGTGAAACTCCCGCACCACCCGCATCATGGCGGTCCGCACAATCACCCACTCTTCCTGGAACTGGATGGAACTGGTCTGCACCACGCCCGATGTTCCGGGGCCAGCCGCGCGTTCGGAGACCGCCGCCTGAACCGCGAATTCCATCCTCGTATCTGAACCGAAATTGTAGCCAAGTTTCATGCCCATATTCTCAGTCACGCGCCGGGCAACCCATTCCCCGAAATCCGCAAGTCGCTCATTCCTCGAACACAAAAACACAAAAAAAGCTGGGAACGTACCGCTGGGAACGTAACAATGTCTATCGGCTGGGCGGGTGGAATTCTGGCGGAAGACCGCCATCGCGGACCGCCCCACCGGTGCCCAACCTCGGCCCCAAAACGGCGGATGCCACCCTCGGTTCCGGCGAGGCACCCGCCCAGTCCATGAAAGTTTTTACGTTTCCACAAATTTTGCAGCCTCGAATCAACCACTTACGAATCGAATGGCCCGGAATGCTTGACACGCCATTCCATACTCAAACTACGCAGAGCCTGTCAACGCTCTTCCCCACAACAATCGAATCCCAACCCCAGGAGTGCAAACCCCATGGCCACCCAAGCCCAGATTGACGCCGCCCGCGCCAACGGAGCCAAATCCCGCGGCCCCGTCACCGAAGAAGGAAAAGCCAAGTCCTCCCAGAATGCCTTCCGCCACGGAGCCTTCGCCGCCACCGTCGTCCTCGCCTCGGAATCAAAGTACGAGTTCGAACTCCTAACCAGCGAATTCATCCAGACCTACCAGCCCGCCAACACCATTGAAATGAAACTGGTTGAGAGCATGGTCGCCGCCACTTGGCGGGAGCAGCGCGTCAGGCAAATGGAAAAGGAGCTTCTCGATCTCACGCTTCAAGAGCAAATGCCGGAGGTTGACCGGAAATATACCGTGATTTCGTTTCCCGCCCGCACCCTCATCGCCTACCGCGACGCCGCCAACACGGGCAAGACTTTGGCATCGCTCCAGTTCGCGATCTCGGAATGCGGACGCCAGTACAGCCGCGCCCTTCGGGATTTAGAGAAGGTACGCAAAATTGTCAGGAATGAACCCAAGCCGGAACCCAAGCCGGAACCCAAGGCGGATCCTGAACCGGAAAAATCGGAGAATGAACCCAGCGGCACTAAGCCAACCCACGCCGGTCCACACCTAGTAACGCCTATCGTCCGCCAGTCTGAAACCGGAGACGAACCCCAAGCAGCCACCCCCGCCGAACCATTTCCCTCACCGCTGCGTCACCATCCACTGGAATCTTAACCAGTCGAGATTACCGAACCCGGATAGTCTCACAGGTAGCTCGTTGCCTGCGGGTTTTGAGGATCGGCCGTGGGGTAGTTTTGGGATTTTGCGAAAACTCGTGAGCGGTTTGGTGGGCGTGCTTGGGGTTTCGGTTGGTTACACTCTGGCATGGAAACGCAGTTATGCCACGTTTGACGGCCTCTTGCCAACTACCTGTGAGAAATCCGGGTTAACGCTTAACTGATCGGGAACGGAGAAACGAAACCAACCATTTAACTAAGTGTTGGTTTGGGGAAGCAGAAGCCTTCCCCTTAGCCTTCGGGCCGCGCTTGTGCGGTCAGCGGTCTGATCCGGGTCTGCGCATGCCCTCCGTCACCCCAGAGACAGCCAGCCAGTCCCGTCTAAATTCAAAAATCGCCTCAATCCCCTCAACAACTTACCCGCCCCCACTCCTTGCATTCCACGAATCCGATGCTACACCTAAGGCAGAAGGAGCCATCCATGTCAACCCGCAAGCAACGCCGCCAAGCCCTCCGGCAGGAACGCCCCCACACCGCCGCGTCCACGCCGCCACCCCCGGAAAACGCGCCCTTCCGCCGCGAACTCTTCCTGCTCTCCACCGCCTTGTCCAACGAGTCCAAAACCATGCTCGGCGGCCTCTACGACGAATACTTCCGCGAATTCCAGCCCGAAACCGCCATCGAGATCCACCTTGTTGAGACGCTCATCTCCACCCGGTGGCAATGCCAGCGCTACCGCCTCATCGAAAACGCGCTCCTCGAACTCGAACTGCTGCGCACCTCCGAGACCCTCGATCAGCCCATCGGCCAAGGCGTCCGTCTCGCCCTCGCGTTCGAAAAGCAGTGCGGCAAAGCCAGCGCGCTCAAGGCCGCCCTGCAAGCCGCCACCCAGTGCGAACGCAGCTACCAAAGCAATTTGAAACTGCTGCGGTCTGAGATCGCCAACCGTCCTGAGCCGCCCGAACCCGAAGCCGCCCCAGGCGCGCTCTACCTGGTCCCCAAGCCAGCCGCCACCGATCTCCATGCGCCAGAAGGAAACGCACCCACGGCGCGGACCGAAAAAAATGAACGCGTAGTTCTCACGCACCCGGGGCCCACACGCCCGCACCCTGTTCTTCCAATTCCAGAAGACCGGTCTCAGGCCGGTTAAAAGTAACTTACGAACGCAAATAGAACAGACTCAGCCGGGGAAGCCCAGCAGCCTCCAACAACTGCCGCTCCAGATACTGCTTCTCCAACATGGAAATCTGCTCGGCCGACATCTTGCCGCGATACGGCCGCAGCTGCTGCTCCAACTCCCGCCGCGCCTGAAACGCCTGCTCTTCGCTCTGCCGGGTGCGCGCCACCGCCACCATCTTGTCTTCCAGCGCCGTCAACCGCTGCTCCATCTGTTCCAGATCCTGATACAGCGCCACGCCCTCCGCGGCCAACCGTTCCAGACCCGCCGCGATCTCAGCGTAACCGTCCTTCACCCGCACATCCGCCAGGTTCGCCGCCAGATGCCCCAACATCTCATCCAACGTAAACGGTGCGTCCTGTTTTGCCGCCACCGCCCCGGCCGCACCCGGAGCCAGGCCCGCCATCGCCTGCGCCTCCACCAGCACCGCTTGCGAGCAATACGCCAGCGAATTCACGTTTTGCAGCCGGGTCTTCTTCGTCCGCCACTTTTCAAACGCCGCATCAATTCCGCGCAGCACGGCGTCCAGCGGCACCTCCGCGTTCTTCCACGTTTCAATCAGCGCCCAGTCCAGCGGCGATAACAGAAACAAACTGGTGCCCCGCGCCTTCTGAAACCGCTCCTCCGTTTCGGTGAAGTAGTTGAAGTAATTCGTGGGCCAGCTTAACGGCTCCGGTTCCGTTCCCATAAAATCTGCAGCCCCGAAAGCGTAAGGTCTTCGTCCACAATCTTCAGATGCTTCAGTGCCGGCACAATCATGCGCGCCTGGCCGCCGGTCGCGATGGTCTTGGTATCCGGCCCCAGCTCGGCAATCGCGCGCTCCAGAATTCCATCAATCACGCCCGCGAACCCGTAATACACACCCGATTGAATACTGTGGATGGTGTTCTTGCCAATCAACCCCGGCGGTTCGCGAAAGTCCACCATGGGCAGCTTGGCCGTGCGCGCGAACAGTCCGCTGATCGACATCCCGATGCCCGGGCAGATCATCCCGCCCAGATACTCACCATGCGCCGAGACCACGTCGAAATTGATGGTCGTCCCCAGATCCACCACCACGCACGGTCCGCCGTATCTGTGGAAGGCCGCCACGCCATTCACCACCCGGTCCGCCCCCACCTCGCGCGGATTATCGTACAGGACTTTGATCCCCAGGTCCGTCTCCGGCGTCACAAACAGCGGCTCCGTGTGGAAGTAGCGTTTCACCATCGCGGTCAGCGTCGCATCCAGCTGCGGAACCACGCTCGCGATAATAATGCCGTCCACCTTGCTCAGGTCCAGCGCCGCCAGCGCAAACAGATTGCGCATCAGGATGCCCCACTCATCCGCCGTCTGCTCATGAATGGTGCGTAGCCGCCAGCTCTGCGTCAGCTCCCGTCCTTCAAAAGCCCCGATCGTAATATTGGTATTGCCCGCATCCATCGCTAGCAGCATGGCCGCACCCCGCCCGCAAAGAGGGCACCCCGGCCCGCGCGCGTCAGCAAGCGGTCCTGCGGCTCTTCGATACGCTTACGTCCCCAATTACGCGCTAGCCGCATGGCCGTACCCCGCCCGCGATCACTGTATGCATGCCGCCCGCATCGTCGCGGATCAGCAGGAAGCCCTGCGCATTCAACCCCGCCGTTGTCCCCTTCAACGTGGATTCTCCTTGCTCAACACACACCCGCCGCCCGCGCACGTAGCTCGAAGCCTGTGAAAACAGTTCCAGAATCGGGCCTTTCCCATCGCGCGCCAGCACCTCGCAAAACGCATCGATCGCCGGCAGCAGTTCCACCACGACACGTTCGCGCGATTGCGCCTTCCCGCTGGCGATCCGCAGCGACGTCGCAATCCCGGCGAGCTCCGCTGGAAACTCCGCCTGGTTCACATTGATCCCAAACCCGGCCACAATGGCTTTGTTTTCCAACTGCGGCAGAATGCCCGCGCACTTGCGATCCCCGATCAGCACGTCGTTCGGCCAGCGCAGATCGCACGCCACGCCCGTAGCTTTCACAATGGCTTCGTTTGCCGCGAGTCCCAGCGCCAGCGTCACCACGGGCAAAGTCTCCGGAGTAAACGGAAACCGCAGCACCACCGAAAGGTAAACGCCCGCGTCCGCTTCCGAATGCCAAGTCCGGCCGTGGCGGCCATGCCCCGCGCTCTGCTCGTCCGCGCCCACCACCGTGCCCGAAGCCGCCCCCTGCGCCGCCAACCGGCTGGCCTCGAACATGGTGGAATCCACCGTCGGGAACCACTCGATTTCCCGCCCTGGCAACTGCTCCCGCACCCACGCCAGATCGAACATTAAACCAACTGCAATCGCAGATTGATATCCACAGCCTGGGCCGAATGCGTAATCGCCCCGCATGAAACGAAGTCCGCTCCCGACTCCGCATACGCCCGTACAGTCTCCAGCGTGATCCCGCCCGAAAGCTCCACGCTAGCCCGCCCGGCGATATAGCGGATCCACTCCCGCGCCTCCACCGGCGTCAGATTATCCAACAGCAGATTCTTCGCGCCCCATGCCAGCGCCTCATCCAGTTCCGCCCGCGTCCGGACCTCAATCTCCACGAACACATCCGCTCCCTTCGTGGCTTCTAGCGCGGCCCGCACCCCGCCCGCCGCCGCCGCCATCTTCTCCAACTGCCGCAGGCCCGGAGTGGTCTTGCGGGTATCCAGAATGCGGCACTTGGTCCCCTCCACCGCCTTCACATAGGCCCGCGCCAAAGTGGCCACGCCGCTCAGCCGCTGCACGAAATTCAGCGCCGTCCGCTCCCGGGTCAGCAGGGTGCGCGCGCCTCCGGAAATGGTCGCCAACTGCGTGTCCGGCTCCACCGAACTCCCCGAAGGCTGATCGATCCATACCTCACAACCCGCGAAAATCTCCGACAGCAGCTCGATCCCCGCCACCACCAGGCTCTGCCGCGCAATCATGTGCGCCACCGCCTTCCGGTCCGCCGGCACGCACAGCTCTGTCGTAATGTCGCCGCTCCCGATATCCTCGGCCAGCGCCCAGTGCACAATCTCAATCACAGCCCACCTCTCTCACCATTGTGGCTCACCTGCCCGAAACCGACGCCCAGATCCTGACACCCTGCCGGGAGCCCAGCCGCGATGTCCTCGGGGCGTGTAATAAGGAGCGGTACGCTCACGCCAAGCCCCCCAGCGCCGCCCGGCTCTTCTCCAACTGTTCCTGATACTCCGCCCGCTTCACCCGCAGCGACTCCACAATATGCGCCGGCGCGGACTGCATGAACTTCTCATTCTGCAACTGCCGGTCCTTATCCGCCACCAGTTTCTGGTGCTGCGCGATCTCCTTCTCCAACCGTACCCGCTGCGCCGCCGTATCCTGCGCCGGGGCAATCAGCACCACCCGGAACCCGCCCGGCAGCGGATTCTCGCGCTGCACCGTGAACTTCACGTTGGTCAACTTATCAATCACCGCCGCCTGCGCCTCCACCAACGGCCCCGCGGCTTCATCCACAAACAACTGGCCTTCCAGTGTCTTCATCCCCAGGTTGCCGTTGGCCCGCTGGGTCCGCGCCTCGGTGATGATCTTCTGCAGCACCGCCATCTGCCGGCCGGCCGCCTCGTCCATCACGCCCGCCACCGGATACCGCTCCAGCGAGATCGACGTGGTCTGGTCCAGCTTGCTCCACAATTCCTCGGTCAGAAACGGCATGATCGGGTGCAGCAGCTTCAGCGCCGATGCGAACACGCTCAGCAGATTCTTCCAATCATTCGTCAGCCCGCTATTCTCCACCAGCCGCTGCTTCTTGATCTCCAGATACCAGTCGCAGAAATCGTGCCAAAAGAAATGCCACAGCGTCTCAGCCACTTCGTGATACCGATGGTTCTCAAACGCGCGGTTCACCCCATCGGCCGTCCGGTGCAGTTCGTTGAAGATCCACCGGTCTTCCAGTTCCACCAGTGCGCCCGGCTCCGGCACGGCGGGCATCACACCAGACCGGTCCATGTTCAGGAACAGCAGCCGCGACGCGTTCCAGATCTTATTCGCAAACCCGCGCGCCGCCGTCAGCTTCTCTTCCGTGTAAACAATATCGGTGCCCGCCGCCACGCCAATCAGCAGCGAAACCCGCACCGCATCCGTCCCGAACTTGGCCGTGATGTCCAAAGGATCAATCACGTTGCCCTTGGTCTTCGACATCTTGGTGCCATCGCCCGCGCGGACCAGCCCGTGCATGTGCACCTGGCGGAACGGTACCTGGCCGGTCAGCTCAATCCCCAGCATGATCATCCGCGCCACCCAGAAGAACAGGATGTCGAAGCCGGTAATCAAGACCGACGTCGGATAATACGTCGCCAGATCCTGGGTCTGGTTTGGCCAGCCCAAGGTGGAAAACGGCCACAACCCGCTGCTGAACCAGGTATCTAAAACATCCGAATCCTGCTCCAGATTCGCTGACCCGCACTTCGGGCAAGTTTCAACCTGCGTGCGCGCTACCGTAATCTCCCGGCAATCGCCGCAATGCCAGGCGGGGATCCGGTGGCCCCACCACAACTGCCGCGAAATGCACCAGTCGCGGATGTTCGTCATCCAGTTCAGATACGTCGCGTTCCAGTTGTCGGGCACGAACCGGATGCTGCCATCCGCCGCCGCCTCCAAGGCTTTCGCCGCCAGTGGCTTCGTTTTCAGGAACCACTGCGTGGATACCAGCGGCTCAATCACCGTCTTACAGCGGTCGCACCGGCCGATCGATAAATGATGCGGCTCAATCTTAGCCAGCAGCCCCAGCTTCTCCAGATCCGCCACCACCCGCCGCCGCGCCTCAAACCGGTCCAGCCCCGCGTATGCCCCGGCCTGCGCCGTCATGTGGCCCTGCTCATCAATCACTTGAATGCGCGGCAGGTTGTGCCGCTTGCCCAGTTCGAAATCGTTGGGATCGTGCGCCGGGGTCACCTTCACCGCGCCCGACCCGAACGCTGGATCCGCCATGTCGTCCAGCACAATCGGAATCTCGCGATCCATCAGCGGCAGCCTCACGGTCTGGCCGTGCAAGTCGAAATAGCGGGCGTCTTTTGCGTTAATCGCCACCGCCGTATCGCCCAGCATGGTCTCCGGACGCGTGGTCGCCACCGTCAGAAAACGATCCGTTCCAGATATCGGATACTTGATGTGCCACAAGCTGCCCTGGCTTTCCTGGTGGACCGTCTCCAGATCCGAGATCGCGGTCTGGCAGCGCGGGCACCAGTTCACCATGTACGCGCCGCGGTAAATCAGCCCCTTTTCGTACAGCCGCACGAAGGCTTCAATCACGGCGGGCGATAGTTCCGCCGAGAGCGTGAACTGTTCGCGTGACCAATCCACGCTATCCCCGATGTGCTTCATCTGATCGGTGATGCGGCTGCCGTACTTCTCCTTCCACTCCCACACGCGCCGTTCGAACTCTTCGCGGCCCAGTTGCTTGCGCGTGATGCCCTGCTCGGCCAGCATGCGCTCCACCATCAACTGCGTCGCAATGCCGGCGTGGTCCGTGCCCGGCAGCCACAGCGTATTGTCGCCGCGCATGCGATGCCAGCGCACCGCAGCGTCCATAATGGTGTGGTCCAGCATGTGGCCCATGTGCAGGGAGCCAGTCACGTTGGGGGGCGGAATGACGATAGAGAAGACGGGCGGCGGAGCGGACGGATCAGCGCGATACAGGTTGCTGTCGAGCCAGAATTGAGACCAGCGCGATTCGGTCTTCTGAGGCTCGTAGATCTTCTCGATTTCCATGGAAGCTTCCATTTTAGCTTGCGGGCCTTGTCAGAAATGACAGTTGCTAAACTCGTGAGTTGACGGCCATGATCTTCTCTTTCCGCTTCGTTCTGGCGCTCGGCATCGCTATGGCCCTGGCCCAGCCGCAACTCTCCGCGCAGAAGAAAAAGAAGAAGCCGGATTCCGAAGACGGCATGGTCCTCGAAGTCTCCACCAAGCAGAAAAAGAAAAAGGGCGACACAGATATAACCCAGACCTTGCCCCTTGCCAGGGAAGCGCCTGGCGCGGTAGTGGCGGAGACGGACCGCCTGTTCTTCCAGGTTTCTCCGCTTTCGAACAAGGGCCTGCTTTCGCAACAAACCCGCGACGCCATGCGCGCTTTGCTGCGCGGCAGTCATGGCACCGGGATTGTGAAGCTGCGGGCCTTCGTGGCGGGCAGCGGCGACATGCGGCGGATTTTGGAAATCGCGGGCGAAGTCTTCGGCGAAAAGAAGCTGCCCCTGCCGGCGTTGACCGTGGTGCAAGCGGGAGCGTTGCCGATGGAAGGCGCGCAGGTGGTGATTGAAAGCATTGGGGTGGATAAGAAATCGCTGAACCCCCAGGGCGTTGCGTTTATTTCGGGGCAGCAGTCCAAATCAGTCGAAGAATCGCTGGACCGCCTAAAGATCGCGGTCAAGGCCGGGCGCATGGAATCAGGGGACGTTTTGAAGGTCAGCTGCTTCGTCAGCTCACTCGAGGAGAGCCGCAATGGCCGCGCTCTGCTGGAAGCGGCTTTCCCCAATGCCGCCCTCAATGTCGTCCAGATGCAGCGCCTGCCCGTTACTCCGGCGGCTGAATGCGAAGCCGTGGCGCGCCTGCGCACTGACGCGGAGCTGAAGTTCATGTTCTTGAGCCCGCTGGAGCTAACGCCCAGCCCCCTTTATTCCCAGATCGCCATGGTGCGAACCCCGAAGGTGGTGCTGACCAGCATGCAGATGGGCTTCGGACGCGAAGAGGCCGACATCAAACTCGCGTTCGAGCGGCTGGCCAAAGTGCTGGCGGGTTTCAACGTCAGGATGGACCGGTTGGCGATGTCACACTACTACCTGACTTCCATGAGCTTAGTCGATAAGCTGCGCGCCGTCCGCAAAGGCTTCTACAACGCCAGCATCCCCCCCGCCAGCACTCTGCTGCCGTTTGAAGGGCTGCCGTCCCTGGACGCCAGCTTCGGCTTTGACGTAGTGGCGCCGCAAATTCCGTGATCCGGCTGCCCCGGGCTTAGGAGCCCGTGGTGAAAGTCAGAACTCACAGGCGCGCTACATTGAAATGCCAGCGGATACTTGATGGCTGAATCTACCTCCGAAAACCAGGCAAAATCGCAATGCTGGCCCGAAAGGCACTTTCATCACGGGCTGTTAAGGCCTCAGTTGAGCGGTGTGATAAATCCGTAAGACCTCAATCGGTTGTTCCTTAACCCGGTAAACTGCCATATAAGGTAACGGCCGGAACAGAATCTCACGAGAGCCGTCCTCGCGCCCTGGCCGGCCACGATTAGGCGAGTTTTTCAATGCGGCGACCGTCTGATAGAGCTTGCGCATCGTGCGCTGACGGTAGTGGGGACGATGTTCTTTGAGGTAATCGCTCACATGCTGTAAGTCCGCCGCGGCCGCTGGCGTCCAGCGAATCCGCATTTACGAACGCAACATCGCTTCGAACCGGGCGTCCATTTCTTCCTCTTCGATAAATTCGCCACGGTCAGCCTGTGCTACACCCTCACGGACGGCGATTCGAACCCGCGAGTCTTCCACCAGCAGCCGCAGAGCGGCTTCCTTTACTAAGACAGCGGAATCTATCCCAGCCTGGGTGGCAATCTGCGCCAGTTGTGTTTCCTGTTCGGGCGTGAATTGGACTTCCATGCTTCTCAGATTAAGATAGCAAACCAAGCAGGTCAACTCAGCAGTAATATAAATGAGTGACTTGCGAGCAATGTGGTGCAAACAAAGCCCGCCGCGCCCACCGCCGGAATCCCCTGGACTTCGCCGCGGGCCTGTTCCGCGTCTATCCCCACCGGTGCCATGCCTGCAACTTCCGGTTCTATGCCAGTTCGCTGCATGAGCAGCCTTCCCGGCGCTGGAATGGCGTTGGTTGGCAGTTCCTGATCTATTCCGTGATGTTGGTGGGCTGCCTGGCGATGTTGGGGCTGTATTTGAGAGTCGGGCAGTAGCTTCGCCGCATCCCAAAAACACCTTGCCCCTTGCCGCGAATCGAAGGACACTAAAGGGGTCTTACTTGTACCGGAGGCGAAATCGAATTGAAACTGAGTGACGCGACTGTCTGGGATCCAACCGAGCGCTGGACCACCGTGGACGCGGGCGAATTGTACGATGTCTCCAGCTGGGGGAAAGGCTATTTCGCCGTCGGGCAGAATGGCCATCTGTTGGTGCACCCGACCAAGGACGTCAACCGCCACATCGATCTCAAGGAATTGGTCGAAAAGCTGGAAATGCGGGGCATCTCGCTCCCCATCCTGATCCGCTTCGCGGACATTCTGAAACACCGGCTGGGCGAACTGCACCAGGCCTTCCAGACCTCCATGACGGAGCACGGTTACAACGGCCAGTACGTCTGCGTTTATCCCATCAAGGTGAACCAGCAGCGGCAGGTGGTGGAGGAAGTTTTCAAGTTCGGGCGCCCCTATCACTTCGGCTTGGAAGCCGGCTCAAAGCCTGAGCTGCTGGCGGTGCTGGCCATCGCGGATAACGAAACGCCTATTATTTGCAATGGGTTCAAGGACGATGAATACATTGAGATGGTGATGCTGGCCAAGAAAATCGGCCGCCAGATCATCCCGGTGGTGGAAAAGTACAGCGAACTGGACTTGATTGTGAAGTACGCCAAGAAAGTGGGCGTGCGTCCCGTGATCGGGTTGCGCGTCAAGCTGGCCAGTAAGGGATCGGGCCGGTGGAAGTCGTCGGGCGGGTATCGCTCCAAGTTCGGTCTTACGGTTTCCGAAGCGTTGAAGGCCCTCGAAGAGATGAAGGCCGTGGGCATGGAGGATTGCATTCAACTGCTGCACTTCCACCTGGGCAGCCAGATCACCAACATCCGGCAGATCAAGGCGGCCGTGATTGAGGCCGCGCGCATTTACGTGGAGCTGAAGCGGGTCGGCGCCGGGCTGACCATGCTGGACGTGGGCGGCGGATTGGGCGTGGATTACGACGGATCGCAGACCGATTTCGAATCCAGCGTCAATTACACGCTTCAGGAATACGCCAACGACGTGGTATATCACATTCAAAACGTGTGCGATGAAGCCGAGGTGGCGCATCCGGTGATTGTGTCCGAAAGCGGCCGCGCCATCGCCGCGTATCACAGCGTACTGGTCTTCAACGTCCTGGGCGTCACCGGGTTCGGCGAGGAAGCGCTGAAGCCCGTGCCTGACGACGCCGAGCAGCCGTTGTTAGATCTTCAGGACACCCAGAAGTCGCTGAGTTCGAAGAATCTGTTGGAATCCTTTCACGATGCGCAGCAGGCGCTGGATTCGGCCCTGAATCTGTTCAGCCTGGGATATTTGCCGCTGGAGCAGCGCAGCCTGGCGGAGAACTATTATTGGTCTATCTGCCGCCGCATTCAGCGCATGGCCAAGGAACTGGAGTATTTTCCCGAGGATCTGGAAAATCTCGACAGCCTGCTTTCAGACACCTATTTTTGCAACTTCTCGCTTTTCCAAAGCATGCCGGATAGCTGGGCGGTGAAGCAGTTGTTCCCCATCATGCCCATCCACCGGCTGGACGAAATGCCTACGCGCAATGGAATTCTGGGGGATATTTCGTGCGATTCCGATGGCAAGGTGGATCAATTCATTGATCGCCGGGACGTCAAGAAAACGCTGCCGCTGCATACGTTTACGGGCGAGTCTTATATTCTGGGTTCGTTTTTGGTGGGCGCGTATCAGGAAATCCTGGGCGATTTGCACAACTTGTTGGGCGACACCAACGCGGTCCACGTCAGCCTGAGCGACACGAACGAAGTGATCCTCAACACCGTGGTTCAGGGCGATACGGTGCGCGAAGTTCTGGATTACGTCCAGTTCCATGCGCGGACGCTGCTGGATGAATTCCGCGCCGATGTGGAAACCGCGCTGCGCGAGGGCAAGATCGGGTATGAGGAGTCC
>JBBQUE010000025.1:0-12001 GCA_038212805.1 Bryobacterales bacterium
GCCTGGATGCACGATGATTGCACGGTGATTATCGCGAGTCCGGGGCTGCGCCAGAGCCGGATTATGATGCGCATGTGCAAAGACTTCTTCCGCATTCTGGGGCTGAAGCCGCGCGGCGATGGGGATAATGCGATCTCATTACTGTTTCCGAATGGGAGCCGGATTGTGGGGTTGCCAGGACGCTCAGACACGGTGCGCGGGTTCTCGGCGGTGCTGGTGCTGGTGGATGAAGCGGCGTTTGTGAGCGATGCAATGTTTCATGCGCTGGGTCCGATGACGGCGGCGACGAATGGGGCGATGTGGCTGCTGAGCACGCCGAATGGCGCGCAGGGGTTCTTCCATAAAGTCTGGAGAGATGGCGGGGAGGGGTGGGAGCGGTATGAGGCTCCGGCGGCGGAATGCGCGCGGATTCGGCCGGAGTTTCTGGCGCGGGAGAAGCGGTTGCGCGGGGACCGGCGCTATGCGCAGGAGTATGGGTGCGATTTTGTGGATAACGGCCAGACCTACTTCTCGCGGGATGTGGTGATGGCGGCGTTCGATCCGAATGAGAAGCCGTTCCAGGGCTTATGATTTACCTGGGATTAGATTTAGGGCAGAGGCGGGACCACTCGGCGTTGGCGATTGTGGAGCGCCGGTTGAAGGTGACGTCGCGGATGGATTATGCGAAATGGCGGCAGGCGGAGCAGGGCGGAAGATTCTGGCGGTGGACGCGACGGGCGTGGGGATGCCGGTAGTGGAGATGCTGGGGCAGGCGCGGATGGGGTGGTGTGGCAGGTATCGAAAGTTACTTGCGCATCCGGGTCGTGATGTACTTCAGCGAACCTGGCGAATCGATGATTAGCCTGGCCCCGGTTGGTCCTGGCATGCTGACTGCGTTGTGGGCTTGCGCGCTGGGCACGCTGTTTGTGGGGAGTTTTCCGCCGGTGGTGCTTAGCTTCGCGCGGCAGCCCGGCACCGCTACTGATGGCGCGCTCTATTGCACCGCCGCCGCCACAAAAAACATGGCGGACCCCGGGCCAAAGTTTTGGCTGCCGTAATTGTAGCCCGTCATCATGAGATCCCGGAGCGAGCATAAATTGTAAAGGGGAGCTGAAGCACGTGGCCGCAGTCGATTTGATCTTGACGAGCTTTTCCATGCCTTGCCAGCCAGTCACGAATTTTGCGCAAACGCCACCCCAGGTGCGGATTCGGGCCGGGCAGCCGCAAACGCGGAGAGTTGCGACCGACCGCGGGTACCGGCGAAACTTAATGCTTCGGCGCTGGAGCGTGAGGAGTTAAAGGTTGCGGGGGAGATGGCGAAGGGCGGACGGCTGGATGCGGGGAACATGAGGATCTGGTGATTGCCGTGGCGCTGTCATGCCGGGCGGCCGTTGTTTGGGTGAGGCGAAGCTATGTTGGGATGAATAAGAGCCAGTCAATTTATACAGAAGATGTTACAGAACCGTCCTCGCCGTCCAGGGTTTGCGCGTACTTGAACGTTCCGGGGGGCTGGAGAGGGCTTCCACTATTTGACAGCCGGCGATGACGCAGTTGCCCCGGCAGGAATCGTCGATCCGGCGAAGCTCTTGGGCCAGACGTTCCAGATCTTCAAGTTTGTCCTCCACGTCTTTTCGATGCTGGGCGGCGATTTGTTTCACCTCTTCGCAGGGATTTGTCTTTTCCGAAGCCAGACGCAGCAGGTCCCGAACCTGATCGAGAGTGAATCCCAGATCACGGCAACGGCGAATGAAGCGGAGACGTTGCAGCGCGTCGTCGCCGTAGGAGCGATAATTGCCCTGGGTCCGCAAGGGCAGCGGCATCAGGTCTATCTGCTCATAGTAGCGAATGGTAACGATCTTCACGCCCGCTTCCCTGGCGAGGATTGAGAGGCAGATTGGCTCACTTCAGCAAACACATTCTTAGCGCGGCGCTCCTTGTGGCCGTTGCCACCAACGCACAGGCTCAAGAATCGAAGGCGACGCTTCGGATTGAAGTTACTGCTGAATCCAATCCCGTGAGCGGGGCAAGGGTCACCATCAACGGGAACGCCCTGCAGACCGGTTCGGACGGCCTTCTATCGACATCTGTTCCGCTAGGAAATGTGCGGATCGCCGTTTCTAAAGAAGGTTTCTTCCCCGCAACTGCTTCGATCACCGCGGGGGAGGCCAAGGAATTTGTTGTCCGCGTTGAACTGCAGCCCCAGAAACAAGTGGAGGAGGAAATCAAGGTCTACGCCACGCGCAACGATGTCCGGATGGAGGATTCGCCCCTGCACGTTGAAGTGCTGCAGCGCGAGGAGATCGAGGAAAAAATGATGATGACCCCGGGCGACATTGTCATGATGCTGAATGAAATGGGCGGTATGCGCGTCCAGACGACTTCGCCTTCCCTGGGGGCCGCGAGTGTCCGGATGCAAGGGATGGCGGGCCGCTACATGAGTTTTCTATCGGACGGACTGCCTCTATTTGGGCAGCAGGGAGCAGGGCTGGGCTTGCTGCAAATTCCGCCGACCGATCTGGGCCAAGTTGAGGTGATTAAAGGAAACGCCTCCGCGCTCTACGGAAGTGCCGCGATGGCTGGCGTGGTGAATCTGATCTCGCGCCGCCCGAAGAACGAACCCATTCATGAGCTGCTTATAAATGAATCAACGCTTGGAGCAACGGATGTTTCATGGTTCCTGGCGGCCCCTCTTTCCGCGAACTGGAGCGCCTCACTGTTGGGCAATGGCGACTGGCAGCGCCAACGCGATTTGAACAACGACGGGTGGGCCGATTTAGCCGGTTACAATCGCGGAGTGGTGCGGCCCCGGTTCTATTGGGATGACAAGAACGGGCATACGGCCCTTCTGACGGGCGGGGGGACATACGAAGACCGCGGCGGGGGAACTGTTTCCGGGGCCGTGCTTCCCGCCACGGGTCAACCGTACCGGGAGGCCCTGAATACGCGCCGTTATGACGTGGGTGCCAGCCTGCAGTGGCTCTTTGCGGGCCGCTATGTAGTGAATGTCCGGTTCTCCGATTCAGATCAACGGCACGGCCATCGGTTTGGAGAAATACGGGAAAACGACCGGCATGAATTGTTGTTTGGAGAAGTTTCTATTCGAGGTACGGCGGGCCGCAACAGTTGGGTAGCCGGAGCAGCGACGCAACGGGACGCATACCGGCCGGCCGACGTGCCGCGCTTTACGTATACCTACGTTGTGCCGGGAATGTTTCTTCAGGACGACCTGAAGCTTGCGCCGTGGTTGAGCGTATCGGCAAGTGGGCGAGTGGATTTTCACAGCCGTTACGGAACCTTTTTCAGCCCGCGCCTTTCAGCTCTTATCCGCCGATCTGGTTGGACGAGCCGCCTCTCCGCCGGACAGGGATTCTTCGCGCCAACTCCCCTGACAGAAGAAACGGAAGCGGCTGGTTTGACCCGGCTTACCTTATCGCATCCGCTGGTAGCCGAACGCGGCCGGACGGCCACCGCCGACCTAACCAGAAGCCTGGGGCCGCTTACCATCACCGGCACGTTATTTCTGGCGAACATCGATCACCCGGTGTACGTGGACCGCGGCGCGGCCTACAGCATTTTCAACCTGGCAGCACCGACCAGGAACCGCGGCGCGGAACTTCTGGCCACGTGGCGCAAGGCCCCGTTTTCCGCGACGGCTTCCTATAGCTACGTCTATTCCACCCAGTTGGAGCCAACTGGTGGCCGAGCGGAGGTTCCACTGACGCCCAGACAGAGTGCGGGAATCACTGGTATTTGGGAGAAGGAAGGTGCCGCACGTTTGGGGCTGGAATGTTTCTATACAGGCGAGCAACGGCTGGAACACAACCCCTACCGAACCGTTTCACGGCCTTATGTGAGCTTCGGAGCCATGGGAGAGCGCAGGATTTCCGCGCACGCCAAACTGTTCCTCAATTTCGAGAATCTGGGGAACGTCCGTCAGACCCGGTGGGATCCACTCCTTCTCCCAAGCCGCAGTTCGGACGGACGCTGGACGGTGGACGCGTGGGCTCCGCTCGAAGGGCGCGTGATGAACGGCGGAGTCAGATTCAGCTTTTGAATGCGTAGTGACGGAGTTTTTGCCCAGAAATCGTATTGGCAACGGCGTGCCGGGCTCTGGGTTCTTTCATTCATTATGACGAGCTTGCAGAGAACGGACGAATCAATTCGAAACATCGCGCGGATGGTTGGTCCGGGGACGGGATTATGGAATCGAAATCAGTTCAGGCGGTCATCATCGCAAAGTGACTGTTTTCTGCTGCTACGCCGAATCCTGCTTCCTATCGGCGACTTGTAAAAAAGCTGTGAAAACCTGTGCTGTCCGCCCACGCGCGCTGTCTTAGTTAGTGTGAAGCGACTAAATTCCAGAAACTCCCTCTATAATCAGGACAGTGCAGGAGCTGAGCGACGAGGAACTGCTGGCCCGGTACCGAGATCAGCAGGAATCGCTCGCGGGAGCCAAATGGCTGAATCAGCTTCTGTCTCGCTATCATGCGCGCGTCGCAACGTGGTGTTTGCGTTTTACCGGAGACCGCGAGTCGGCGGGAGATCTGGCTCAGGACATTTTTCTGCGGGTTTATCGGAATCTCGATTCTTTTCGGGGTGCGTCGAAGTTCTCCACCTGGCTGTACACGGTTACGCGCAATCACTGCATCAACGAAATGAAGGCGCGAGCGTCACGCGGGAATCAAGCGGCCGAGGTTCTGGATTTCGATGTGCACGATCAAGCAGCCCCGAACGCATTGACAACTCTCGAGCAGCGCGAGGAAATTGAGGCCATGCGAATGCTTATGCAAGAAGTTCTGGATGATACGGAACAACGCGTGATGACGCTGCATTTCGCGGACGAGATTGGCTTGGAAGCGGTAACCCGGCTGCTCAACTTGAAAAACCCGAGCGGGGCACGCGCTTACGTTGTGAGCGCCAAACGCAAGCTCACCTCTGCTTTACAACGATGGAAGACGCGCCCAGGACGCCCCCAATAGCCCCGTTATGGCCAACATTCAACCCATTTCGAAATCTCTTGGGCCCACCCCCGAGTGTCTATCGCTGGATGCTCTGGTGGTTTCTCTCGAGAGAGAGCAAGGTGCCGTCCGGCAGGCCGCCGAAGCGCATCTGGTGACTTGCCTCTACTGTCAGACCGAGCTCGCGATGTACCGCGAATTCCAATCCGCCGCGCCCCGGACTGAAGAGCAAGCAGCGGTCCGCCAAATCGTTGCGCGCCTGCAAAAGAATCAGCCTTTAGAGCGTGTTCCGTGGTGGAAGGCGTTCGGCGGCGTCAAGGTATGGGCTCCCGCGAGCTTGGCGTTGGCCGCCGTGGTGATCATACTCACTCTGGGGATTCCCGGCCAGCACGGCGCCGGCCCTGACGTGTCGGGCGAGGTGATTCTCAGGTCGGCTCGTATTTCGGTCGTGGTTCCGCCGTCTACGGTGCGGGGATCACCCTCGGTGTTTGAATGGCAGCCCGTGGAAGGCGCAGCATCCTATCAGATGCGGCTGTTCGAGGTGGACAACACACCCCTCTGGAGCGCCCAGGTACGTGAGCCCAAAGCAGAACTGCCGTCGGCGATCCGGGCCAGGTTGACAGCGCCCAAAGCGTTGAACTGGAGCGTGACCGCAATGAACGCCGCCGGTACCGTGATCGGCGAGTCGGGAACACAGCGGTTTTCCATCACCCGATAGCACTCCGTTCCCACAGACGTGTGGGGCTGGGCCTCGCCCTGCGGCGACCTCTCAGGCCGCCCGGCCATTTTTTACAACTTCTTTACGTTTTAAGCGCAGCTTGGATTGCTTTCAAAGCTATCTTCGGGGGACACGAACATGATGCAACAACGATTATTCGTATTGGGAATGCTGGCGGTCCGGGCAGCGCTCTCGAGCGGGGGCGCTGGAATCACCCCGGCAGGATCGGCTGAAGTCAGAACGCTCAGCGAACGAATTCCGCCCGGTGGAACGGTGCAGGTGAAGTTCCTCCTCACTCAGCCTCGCCCGATTACAACGGGCGGACCGCGCCTCTATACCTATGACTTTGGCGTGGCCGGCGTGGCAGCGTTCAGTCCGCTGGGGGATACGGCAGGGGCGGCGCTGAATCGAAACGGGATACTGTCGGTCTTGATCGTCTCTCCCAATTCCGATTATGGAACCAACCTCGATTACCCGTTCCTCACGGTGGCGATGACGCTGCCGAACTCGGTGCCGCGCGGGAGCACTTTTGCTCTTGGGTTTGCGGATGCCACTTTCCAGACGCCCAGCGGGCCCCTGACGTTAACCGACCCCAAGCCCGGCGTTCTGACAGTAGGCGGCAGCATTTCCATATCCGGAGCCTATCCGGGAGGCGGAACGTGGCCGGCCGGAACGATGATTCGCCTGCTCGGCAGCGGCTTCGGCCCGGGCACGAAGATCACTACGAAGATGCGTACCTCTTCGGCTACATACGTCAGTCCCACTGAAATGCGATTCACTTTGATTCAGGGAGACAGGCTGGACAGCCAGCCGATCACGGCTTCGAATCCCGATGGATCTCAGGTCACCTATTATTCCTACTTGCGGGGCGTACCGCTGTTTGCGCCCTCACGCGATCTGCTGAAGCAAACGGACCCCATTTTTCAAACGTTGACGCACGGAGTTGCCACCGTGGGACCTATCGGGAATTTGGCTTCCGGCCAATTCACGGCGGTTGCGATCCAGAACCCCACGCCCGGTCCGGTGGTGGTGACCTTCCAACATGAGACTAGCGGCATATTTAGCGGCATATCCACCACTGTGACTTTGCCTTCGGGCAGCCGTGTTATGGACGAGCTTGGCGCGCTACTGGGTGGATTGAAGCTGATCGCGGGCGATAAAGTCACGATAACCGCGACTTCCGGTGTTCAGATTCTGGGACTGCTGGGCGACGAGACTGCTTCCACCATGACACCGTTTTTGCCGCAGTTCTAGCTCCAACCGCGGCCAAGACCGCAGTCGCCAGCCCGATCCACCACCACCGGATCACGCGCGGTAATTGCAGGTCGCCATTGCCGTAAACCTCAAACGCGGCCCAATAAGCGGGATGTGCCGATGCGGGGTTTCGGACAAATTCGAGCTTGGCTTCCCGCAGTGCCGCTGCGGTGGGTTCGCCCTCCCATAGTCTCCGATAGAACCGGATCATCAACTCCGCGGCGGCCTTGTCGCCCACGCGCCACAGCGAGGTCACCACCGCCCGGGCTCCGGCGCTGAGAAAAGCGCGGCTGAAACCTTCCACGCCTTCCCCCGCGGCCAGCTTGCCGGCTTCGGTCTCACAGGCCGACAACGAAACCAAGTCCACCCCCGCTAACGGCAACCGGTAGACTTCCTTTAAGAACAAATAGTCGTACTGGCGAGAAGGCGATGCGGGCGCCAATAGCAAGTACGACAGGTCGGGAGTCTGCAAATCCGCGAACCCGTGCGTGGCAAAATGTAGCGCGGGCGAGCGCGCCGCTGAGGCAATCCACTCCTTGCGGGCATCGCTTTGTGTGTAAAGAATAGACTTGCCGCCCGACAGGCGTGCGATTGCGTTCACTTCCCTGATCGCCTCCGGCAGGGGTGGCCATTGCCTGGCAGCTACGATTCCGTCCGTCGCGCGCGCCCCTTGACTCGGATCCGCGAAGGCTGTGAATGCCGTCTCCCAAGGCCAGCGCCATCTTGCATGCGCCCGTTCCTTTCGAATCAACTGAGCGGCGTGGGCGTATGAAATCGCATAGCGTTCAATCAGCAGCGAGTTGCCTACGGGAAGCGCTTCGAAGGGGACCCGGGCCAGCACGCCGTCGGGCACCACGATGAGATGACGGATGCGCGTATCGCTCAAAATGGGAATCCCGTCCAGAAGCAACCAAGCCAACGGGCGCATCGCCTGCCGCCAATCTTCGCGATGGACATCGGATAAGATCTGGGCCACCGACTCCAGCGCATCTTTGCTCCGGCTATCTATAGGGAAACGTTTGATTCCGGTTTGTTTCCGGGAGATCCAGATCACCGCGGCTGAAGCATCGCCCACCCAGAATTCCAGAACGGCGGTATCGGGCGTGAGACTGGCGGCTAGCTCTTGCAGAGTGCTAACGGGTTCGGCGCTTTTCCGGTCGCGGAGCGCGCGCCCACGCGATTCCTCCATCCAATGGAACGCCTGTTCCGCGCTGCCGGTGTTCTCGATCAACAGGTCGTACACGGCACGCTTGTCGGCCAGAAATCCGGAAAGCAGCGACGATGGGCCCGCCGTTTTGCGCAACTTTTCAATCAGCATTACGGCTTGTAAGAGAAGCCTGCGGGCGCGCGACGAATCTCCTTCAGCCGCCGCGATCCGGGCTAACCCATACAGCGCCTTCCACTCTTCTTCCTGGCCGCCGAGTTCATGGGCCTGCGCTGCAGCCGCCTCAAAATCCGCTTTCGATTCGTTCCGCAGACCGGCGCGATGAAACGTCTCGCCGCGATACAGGCGCGCATGCACCGCCAGTGGCCGGTCCCCACTTTTCGCGGCCAGTTCGTAAGCGTTCGAGAAGGTGGCTTCAGCGGACTTCCAATCGTGAAAGTCCATGGCCTGCACAATCCCGATGTTGTTGAGAACCGCAATCTCGCCATCGCGGTGCGCGGACTTCCGATAAAGTGCCTGCGCGGCGCGGTAGGTATCCAGAGCTTTTGCCGGGTCGCCCAAGCGTCGCCTTAGAACCCCGGCATTCATAAGCAATTGCGCTTGCTCCTTGGGCGGCAGGGCTTGCACGCTGGCCAGCAGTTCGGTATATAAGCTGAGCGCCCTTTCCGGTTGTCCCAACGTTTGATACAGGACCGCAATATTTGCTAGCGTAATCTGCCGGCCCCATCCCGTCCAGCGGTCGTTCGGCGTAGCCTCCACGCGTAGCAGAGCCTGCTGATAACGATCCATCGCCTCGCCGTAAAGACCTTCAAAATACAGCGCGCTCCCGATGTTGTTCAGCCGTCCGATTTCATTCCCGAAATCGTGGGTCTGACGGGCAATTTCCAAAGCCTCTTCCAAATCCCGCAGTGCAGGTTTATACGCGCCCGAGTACAGTTCCGCCAGACCGGCCGTGGTTTGCGCGCGCGCCCGGTCCGCTATGTTTCCGGTTTGGACAAACCCCGCCGCGGACTTCCGCGCCTTCTCGATTGAGGATGCATAGCGGCCAGCATCCAGATCGGCTTGCGCCGATTGCAACAGCGCCGCCGGATCGTCCTGCGCCCACACCAGGAAGCAGGCGCAAGAACACAACAATGTCATTCGTACCAGCAACCGCCATTCTATCGTTGCGCACGATTTCCGAATTTTTCTGTGTTGCGGCGCGATCCCGCTTGTCTCACTCACCAGTTACCCAAAGGGGCAGCAAAAGGACTTCCTACATGAAACTCAACCAACTTACTTTCGCATCTCTTGCTTTACTCGCGATTCCCCTGACCTCCTGGGGACAAACCGCGGTGGTATCGGGATATCTCGGCGCGTTCGATGTTTTAAACGATACCGGTCAGGATGCGCACGGCTTTGAAATCCAACTCGAAGGAGCCTTGCCCAGCGACTTGTACTACACGGTTTCCGGCGGAAGATACGGTCAACCCCAGATCGTCCCCTACGCCACCGGAGTGTACGTGCGTTACCAGGGCACATACGCCGCGGGCTCGGGTTACTCCGCGACAACTCCAAAAGCCACCCCCAGTGCAGCCGGATTCTCCTGGCAGGACTGCTATCAGGCCGGCGTCGGCTATGCCACATCCGGCTGCGAGCACCTCGGCCAGTCCATGAGAACATCCCCGCCCAACCTGGTCGTCACCGGACGCTGGCTGGTAGACGACCCGGCTAACCCCGGTCAATTGACCGCCATGAATCCTCCCGCGGCCATCCCCTTTTTCGTATGGTCGGTTATACCGCCCACCTCGACGACACCCATCGCACCCATCGTGGTCACCAAGGTGGTGGCTCCCCGCCCTGCCCCCGCGCAGTTCGGCGAAGCGTTCTGGATCAAGGTATTCAAGACGGAGCTTCCGCGCTCCGTAACCGGCGATGAACTCAGCAGCACCAATCCGTCCGTGGTTCCCCAGGATCCCACACAGGTGGAAACCCTCTGGAGTCTGCTGCAGGCCGCGCCTCCCAATGTGAAGGGCCAGCACGGTTCCAAGGCCAATCAGGCGGCCATCTCCATCGCGACCGGTTCCGTGATAAGGCGCTACGAGACCTATAAATACACGGGGGCATACAATTCGCTCACGCATGAAGCTCTGTGCCTGGATACGGTCTGCAATACTCCCGCGGCCAGTGAATTAGGGGCCGCCGTCAGTGCGCAGAATACGGCGTCGAACGTTGTCGCCGATTCCCTCACCGCCACCAAGACAGGCAGCGGGGCATCCGGGGCCACCGTGAATGGCAGCAACATCTCGTGCGGCAGCAACTGTGCGACGTTCGCCACCAACGGCGCTTCGTTTGCCTTAACCGCCAACCCCGGCAGCAGCATTTTCGGCGGATGGTCGGGAGCCTGCAGCGGCACCCAGCTCTCCTGCACCGGCACCATCAACGGTAAGGTTGCGGTGAGCGCTTCCTTCCTGCTCCAGTACTCGCTGTCGGTAGGGCGCAGCAACCCGGGAACCGTGGACGCTTCCCCTTCCGGTAACGATCGCGTGCTCTCCTGCGGCAGCAACTGCTCCGCTAAATTCACTGACGGCACGGTGGTTACTTTGACCGCGACTCCGCCCGCCGGCAAGACGTTCGTGAATTGGGCGGGCGCGTGTTCCGGCACGTCTCCCACTTGCACTTTAACCGTAACGGGCAGCACTTCGGTCCAGGCCGTGTTCAGCAAATAGCACTTGGGCGTCCGGCCATCTCCTGACGGCATATCACCGTCCCGGGATGGCCGGGTTCCACCTTGGCTTCAAAGCTTAATCGCCCGCTGAAAGCACATCGCCGCCTATTCTCCCCGCCCCACATCGTTCGGAAACACTCCCAGGTTGAGTGCCGGAATGCCTACCGGATTCATTTCAGTTCCCCGATCTGGAGCGGGACGGCCGCCTTAAAATCCTTACCCGGATTCATCACGCCGCGAACCACCACCGTCCGGCCGATTTGCTTACCAGCTGCTTCCAGTGCGCCGGCGTGTTTCGGATCAACGGCCAAAGCGATTACTTCGCCGGTTTCTGGAACCTTCAACTGGGGTTGGTCCGGTGTTCCCATCAACTCCCCTCGTACCAGAACCACCGTTGCCTTGGGCGTGTAGCCCTGCGAGTGAATGATCTGCCACAGTTGCGGCACCGTAATCTTGTTGCCCGGCTTCATCTTCAGGTTGGCCAGACCTCGATTCAAACCCACCTCCACCGACTCAACCCCGGCCACTTTTTTCAATGCCACGTGCACGACGTGGGCGCAGGTCATTCAATCCATGCCGAAGATGGATAAATCCACCTGAAGCAGCTCCGCGCGGCCTGGCATGACCGCGGCCAGCAGCGTTACGATCAAAAAGCAAAGTTGTTTTCGCATAGAATCCTTTTCTAAAAGAAGTAAGCAAAGTTGATGGCGAACCGATACCGCTCACGCGGATAGAGCGGCCCCGTGTCCCGGTAGAGCGGAAACTGGATGCCCGCTTCCACCCCGATGGCCCGATAAACGCCGAGCACACTGGGCCCGAGAAAGATTTGCGCGGCCTGGCTTCCCGGCAACACGGCGTGATTGCGCTGAAGTGACCCAGCCCGCTCTCCCGTCAGTTCCCCAAAAACCCGCCAGTCCCAGCGCGGATAATCTGTGCGCCACGCCTGAGGCCGGTAGCCATACACCAACGAACTGGAAATCAAATCGGGACGGCGGTCACCCTTGGATTCGGCGTAACGTTGATAAGCGGAGCCTACCCAGACGTACTGACTGCGGGAAGCGATACCCGTCACGGCCCCCGCCATGTAGCCCGCTCCGCTATTGAGGCCGCGATAAGGACCAGCCTCAGCCTGGGGCCCTGGAACCAGAACTCCGGCGACCGCGGTGCTCTCTATTCGTTTCCCGGCAAAATCCTTTTTCTGAAATCGCCACCACGTCAGG
>JBBQUE010000026.1:0-11937 GCA_038212805.1 Bryobacterales bacterium
ACATGGCCGCCATGCCTTCTTAGGTGTAATTGCCGATCCCCAGATACTCAGCCTTATGAGCCAGATAGTTCTGCGCCACCAGCCCGATATTCGGATCGAAGTACGTGCCCTTGGCCGCCAGATGCTTCAGCACTTCAGGCGTAATCAGCGTGCCGTGCTCCACTTGCGGACAACCCGCGTCCGACACTTCCAGAATCGTCTCCGGGCCATAGACATGCACCAGAGTCCGCAACCCCTGCGCCTTCGCCTCACCACAAGCCGCTTCAATCTGCGCCTTGTTCAAGGTTGCCCCGCCGCCGTCGCGAAAGCTTTTCGACGCGAAAATCTTGATCACATCCGCGCCATCGGCCTTCATCTTTTTCACGAATTCGCGAATCTGATCGGGCGTCAGCGCTGGATTGCTCACGGCCTGCAGAGACGTGAGCACGCGCGACCCGGGAAACACACCGCGGTTAATGGCCGTACGCAAATCGCCGTCAATGGGGCTGCCCACGCTCTGCACGGTCGTGAAGCCGCCCATCAACGTGACGTACGCGTTCTCCATCGCATACCCCATCGCCGTCACTTGCGATTCGTCCCGCGGCTGATAGCGCCCATCGGGACCAAAGTGCCAGCCGATGTGTACGTGGGTATCGATCATCCCCGGCAATACCGTCAACTTGCTTAAATCGTAGGTCTTGCCCTTCGCGCCGGATTCTAACTTTTGGATCTTCCCACCGGACACCACAATGGTGACGTTGCGCTGCACGCCGCCTTTGCCATCCAACAGCAAGCCGGCTTTGAGAACGATGGGTTCCTGCGCGACCGCCGCCAGCGAACTCCCTAGTAAACCCACCAGCGCGAAACTGAAAATCGATTTAATGATCATTGCGATATACCTTACCAGCTTTCATCACGAACACCACGCGCCGCACTGCGGTAATATCCTTCAACGGGTCGCCATCCAGCGCGATCAAATCGGCTTGCATCCCAGGCGCGATCGCACCCACGGAATCGCTCAAACGAAGCGATTCCGCCGCACGCGCGTTGGCACTTACCAGCGCGTCCATGGGCGATTGTCCGCCATCGCGCACGCGGTAAATAAACTCTTCCGCATTCCGCCCCTGCGCCCCGGCCACGGCATCGGTACCGAACACGATCTTCACCTTGCGCGCCAGCGCCCGATGCAGAGTTTCCAGCCGGATGGGAAGCGATTTCTCCATGGAGGCGAAGCCTTCCTCGGTATAGTTCCCGATCCCCAAATATTCCTTCCTGTGCTCCAGATAGTTATGCGTGGTGGAGAGGTTGGGGTCAAGAAAGGTCCCATGCTTCACCATCGTATCCAGAGTGTCGTTGTCCAGGAACGATCCGTGCTCAATCGCGGTGCAACCCGCCAACGCCGCCGCTTTCGCGCCGCCCGAAGCGTGCGCATGCACCACGGATCGTTTGCCCAGCTTAGTAGCCTCGCCACACGCCGCCTGGATCTGCGCGTCCGTCATAGTCTGGGCGCCGCCATCGCGAATGCTCTTGGTAGCGAAGAGCTTAATCAGATCCGCACCTTGCTGGACGCGTTCGCGCACCAGCGCGCGGATCTGTTCCGGAGTTCCCGAATTCTCATTCAACGGCGCTAGCGAGGTCAACAGCCTGGGTCCGGGAAGTACACCGCGCCCGATCAAATCCCGCAGGTCCAGATCGGTGGGCGCACCCAAACTCTGGACCGTGGTGAAGCCGGCCATCAAGGTGGCATAGGCGTTGCCCGCCGAATTCATAGCGAACTCCGCGGGCGATTCCTTGGTGGTATCGGCGCGCCCGTCGCGATTGAAATGCCAGCCGATGTGAACGTGGGTATCGATCCAACCGGGCATGACCGTCAGACCGCGGAGATCATAATTAGATGGCCCCGCGGCACTTTCCACGCGCACGATCTTGCCGCCCTGCACCACAATCCGGACGTTCTTCAGCACGCCGCCCTTGCCATCCAGAACCGTGCCTCCCTGGATGACCACCGGCTGCGTCTGCGCACCAGCAAGCGCAATCGCAAAAACGAAGCCAAGGATGAACCGGAGCATTAGAAGCGCACCTTCGCGCCAAACTGAATCTGCCGGGGCGCTTGCGCGGAGGGAATGGAACCGAAGCCCGCCACACCGAACGTCTGCGCCGGTTGGTCGAAGTTGGGATGATTTGCCAGATTGAACGATTCCGCCCGGAGTTGTATCCCAATCCGCTCCGTAATCTTGAACACCCGGCTCACTGAAATGTCGAGATTCGTCAGCCCAGGCCCTCTGATATTGTTACGGGCCTCGTTGCCAAACGTGCCCACCGGAGGCAGTTGGAACGCGTTTACATTGAACCACTGCTGCGGCGATTTTGGCCCCGCATTGGCATTTCCAATGACGTTCGGCCGGTCCACATTGGCCAGCACATTCGCGTTATCCTGGCTAACTAGCACGGTAAACGGGCGCCCCGTCTGCGTCGAAAAAATCCCGGAAACCTCCCAGCCGCCCACCACCCAACCCAGATATTTATTGCCTGTCAGATACTTCTTGCCGGGTCCGAACGGAAGCTCGTACACCGGACTAAACACCAACCGGCTCTTAATATCGAAGCCAGACAATCCCCGCTCCGATGAGAAATCGTGCGTGTTCATCGCGCTCGATCTGGAGGGAACCACGTTGTACGGCGTCCCCGGCGTATTGTCGATGGACTTGCCGTAGGTGTACGAGAGCAGGAACGAAAGCCCGTTCGAATAGTTCTGCTGCAGTTTCGTCAATAGGCCATGGTAATTCGAAAAGCCCACCGCATCCAGAAAATTGATATTTCCGAACTGCGCGTACGGCCGCAGTGCCTGCTTCTGCGCCACCGTCCCCAGGCCCGGCAGCGGCTGATTGATGTTGTAGTAGAACGGCAGATGCGTGCCTTTGGAACCCTGGTAGTTCACTTCCAGCACCATCGATTTCGTTAACGACTGTTGCACGTTGAACGACCATTGCTGAATCTGCGCGTCCGGTTGATGGCGGTTGAAGGCCGAAAGCGTCAGGCTGCCCGCCCCTGCCGCCGCAGCCGGATAAGGGTTGGCCAGCGTGATGGGAAGCGCCAGGCTGGAATTGAACGTTTGCGCCGAAACAAACGGGGCGTTATTTTGCTGCGGTCCGCTGTTCACTGCGTTCAGCGCCGGGGCGTTATAGAACAATCCATACCCACCCCGGATCACCGTTTTCGCATTGTTGAAGGGAGAGAACGCGAAGCCAATGCGGGGCTCGAAGTTTTTGTAGTTCGGATTCCAGAGACTTTTGGATACGCTGCCCGATCCGGCGATATCGATATTGCCCGTGGCCGGATTGAAATTGCTCAGCGTGTTGTACTTCTCAAACGTGGGCAGATTGTATTCGTACCGCAATCCGACGTTGAGCGTCAGCCGCCGCGTAATCTTCCAATCGTCCTGCGCGTAAAAGGCATAGATCCCGGTGCGGTCATAGATGCGCGGGCTGTAAGGGCTACGCGCGGTGCTGGTCGGCAGCCCCAAGAGCAAATCGGCGAACGCGTATCCGCTGGTAGGCGCGGAGGTCTGCGCGTTGAACGTGTATGACCCGCGCCCGTTGCCCACAATCGTACCGTTCGATTGGAACCGATGCAGATCCATCCCGAACTTGAACGAATGCTGGCCGCGGCTATAAGTAACATCGTCTGATAGCTGATAGGTGTTGTCGGTCCGGGTCTGCGGGAAGTTGGTGGGCTCCCCAAAGCCCGCGAATCCGGTGACACTTACGGACGGCACCCCGGCCCGGGCGGGGCCATCGAAGCGCGTGCCCACTATGTTGAACTGCTGCAGGAAATTGATGGCCGCATCGTTGGTGGCGCGGGGATTCTCAAATTCGGAATATGCAAAGCGGAACTGGTTGATCAGGCTCTGGTTGAAGATATGGGTCTCAGTAAGGCCGCCCAGGCGAGCCAGCAGCAGCACCGTGCAATCGAAACCCGGAACCACGCGCGACCCGCACACCGCATTGTTCTGCGTTAGCGTGGCGTCTTCGAAATCGTTGTAGCTCACGTTCAACGTGTCTTTCTCAGAGAACTGATGATCCACGCGCAGCGACCCCAGGTTCAAGGTATCCGCTTGTGGCTGATTGAACGTATAGTTATTCGTCGGAAGCTTCCCATTCAGCGTAGTGGCCGTGGGTACAGGGTATAGCTTGGCGAGGAACTGCCCGGGCGCGCTGATGCGGCTCTGCGGAATCATATTGCCGGGGAATGGCTTACCTGTCGAGGGATCGTTGATGTTCCGGCCCAGGACCGCGAAATCCCCCGTGATCATCGCCGGGGTGGGGACGTTGGTCAGCGCGGTGATCTGCGCCGTGGAGCGCGTGCCCTCATAGCTGGCAAAGAAGAACGTCTTGTTCTTGATAATCGGTCCACCAAACGTGCCCCCAAACTGATTCTGCTTGAACGCCGGCTTGGCCACATTCGCGGGCGTGAAGTAATTCTGGGCGTCAAAAATCTGATTGCGCAAAAACTCAAAGGCCGATCCGTGGAAGCCGTTCGTTCCGGATTTCGTGGTCACAATCACCTGGCTGCCGGAATTGCGCCCATACTCGGCCGGGAAGACGCCGGTGAGGATCCGGAACTCCTGAATGGCATCAATGGACGGACGGAACGCGGGCGCGCTTAGCAACTGGTTGTTATTATCCAGCCCGTTCAGCGTGAAATTATTATTCAACTCACTGGCACCCGCGACGTTGAAACCGCCGCGAAAGCTCAGGACCGAACCCTGCGCGGAAGGCGTAACGCCGGGAACCAGCAGCGCCAGGCTGTAAAATTGCCGGCCGTTCAATGGCATCTCCACCACCTTGCGGTTATCGATCACGGCGCCCAGGGAACTGCTATCGGTTTGGGTGAGCGGAACCTCAGCCGTTACCTGCACGCTATCGCTGGTGGCGCCAACTTGCAGCTTGAAATCCACGCGCGCCCGCTCGGCCACCTGCAGAACGATGCCCGATTGCACCAGCTTCTTGAATCCTGCCTTCTCCGCCGAGACTTCGTAGGTTCCAATCGGCAGCAGGGGCAAGGTGTAGTTCGCGCCATCGCCGCTGGTGACGGTGCGCTCCAAACCGGTCTGCACATTGCGGGCGGTAACCTTTGCTCCCGCAATGCCCGCGCCAGTGGCATCCTGCACCAAGCCTGAGACCGTGGCCGTGGTGTCTTGGGCCAAACAAGCCGCTGCGAACAGGAAAAACACTAGCCACCGCTTCATCGATTTCACCTCAAATTAGTTTGCGTACAAAAGCGGGCGACGCAGGCCGCGGGAACACCTGAAGGAGTTTCCTGCAAATGTAACACAGGTTGACGGTTTGTAAAATCTCTGGGATACTCCGTGACATGCCAATGCGCCGCCGCACAGCCCTGCAATGGCTGGCAGGAATTGGGTCTTCCTTCCGAGCCTGGTCACAATCCACCGCGTTTCCAGGGGACCAAGCGGCTACCCTGAAGGAACTTGCGGCGTTGGTCCTGCCGTCCAGTTTGGGCCGCGCGGGCACGGACCAGATCGCCGCCAAATTTGAGCGCTACGTGCGCGAATACCGGCCCGGAGCCGACACCGAACACGGCTACGGTTTCACCCGCGTTCGCCCCAAGCCCCCTTCGCCCGTTGCGGCCTATCTAAGCCAGCTTGCCGCGCTTCCCATGCCGCTGAATCGCGCAGCCGTGGAGGCCGCCATCGAGAAGGCGCAAATCAAAGATCTGCCGCGCCTGCCGGAAGGCCAGAACGTGATCACCGATCTGATGAGCTTCTACTTCCGTGGGGCTGAGGCGAACGACCTCTGCTACCAGGCCGCCATCCAACGCGAGACCTGCCGCGGACTGGCCGGTTCCAGCAAGGTGCCGAAGCCCTTCCCGAAGCCAATCAAGGAGCGCGCCTGATGCCCACGATTGAAAGCGACGTCTGCATTATTGGGGGAGGCATTTCCTCCGCCATGCTGGCGCAAAAGCTCTCCGAACTGCGCCCCGGTATCTCCATCCACATTGTCGAAGCCGGCCGCAAGCTCTTCGATCTTGAGAACCGCATGGAGCACCGCCGCCGCAGTCTGGCCTATGGCGAGAACGCCTGGCCTGGCGACTTCATTGCGGATCAGCCCGCGAAAGGTATTATCTCCAGAACCATGGCCGTGGGCGGCTCCGCCATGCACTGGGGTGGCACGTGCAACCGGTTCTCCGAAGAAGACCTGCGCCTGAAATCGATGTACGGCCTTTACACCGATTGGCCCATGGAATGGGCTGACCTGGAAAAGTATTATTGCGAGGCCGAGCGCCGCCTGGGAGTCTCCGGCGAACCCAGCCCGCTTCCCGAAGACGCGCGATCCCAGCCCTACCCCATGAAAGCGATGGAGCTGACGTATAACCTGCTGGAACTGAAGAAATGGGGCGAGAAAAGCGGCCTTCCGTTCTGGAGCACGCCCCAGGCCAAGAACACCGTGCCTTACGACGGACGCGCGCAATGCATCCGCTGCAACACCTGCGCCATCTGCCCCACCGGCGCGCGCTACTCGCCCGACTTCACCTTCAAGCAGCTTCTGGCCGCCAACAAGATCGCGCTGCACGATCAAACCCAAATCCGCCGCCTGAGCGTGGAAGGCGCAGGCACAAAAATCACCACTGCCACCGGAGTGAATCGCGCCACCGGCCAGCCCGTGGAATTCCGCGCCCCGCTCTTCATCCTGGCTTCCGGTTACGCCTGGAGCCCGCACCTGCTGCTGCTCTCCCGCAGTTCCCGCTTCCCCAACGGCGTCGCCAACCGGTCCGGCCTGGTAGGCAAATATATGAACGGCCATGAATTCATCTCGGCCTTCATCGAAATCGATACCAAACTCTATCCCGGCATGAACGAAACCCACGCCCTGATCTCACGCCAGTACTTCCGCTGCAAGCCGGGCGATCCCTATGTGCGTAACGATCTCCGCATCTGGGAAAGCGCCATGGACCACGAACCCCGCCTGCGCGCCAAATCCGGCAAGCTGCTGCTGGGCGATGATTTGCTGAACGATTGGCGCACCCGCGCACAACGAGGCACGGCCCGGGTCCGCAGCTACTACGACGTTCATCCCGATCGCAACAGCGCCCTTACGCTGGACGAAACCGCCACCAATAAATTTGGCGATCCGCTGCCCAAGATCGAGCATCGCCTGGATGCCGCCACCATGGCCCGCAAAGGGGCCACCAAGCAGCACTTCCAAACGATCTTCGAACGCCTTGCCCGGAACGACGGAGCCAAGATCCTAAGCACCTCCGAAGGCGGCTACCTGGATCACCCCGCCGGCGGTTGCCGCATGGGCACGGACCCGTCCGACAGCGTCACGGACAGCTACGGCCAAGCCCATGACCACGAAAACCTGTTCGTAGTAGGCTCCCCCACGCTCCCCAGTGCCGGCTGCACCAACGGCACGCTTACGTTCGTGGCCCTTACCCTGCGCTCCGCTGAAAAAATCGCCACCCAAATCCCGAAACATGCATAAAAAGATTCTCTGCTGGCTCACGGTCCTGGCTGCCTCCGCCGCCACACCGAATGTCGAATGGCCCTTTTATGGGGGCGACCAGGCCGGCACCAAGTATTCGGCCCTTACCCAGATCAACCGCCAGAACGTCCGCAATTTGAAACCCGCCTGGGAATGGCGCACCGGCGAGAAAGCTCTGGATGCGTACAAGACCACGCCCGGCATGTTCGAAGTCACGCCGCTGATGGTGGATGGCACGCTCTACCTCAGCACGCCCTACAACCGCGTTATCGCGCTTGATCCAGCTACGGGAAAACAGCGCTGGTCTTACGATCCCAAAGCCTATGAAGCTGGCCAGGTTCCGAACGGAACTGGCTTCGTCCATCGCGGCGTGGCCTTCTGGCGCGATTCCGCCAATCATCGCGGCCGCATTCTGATGAACAGCCGCGCCCGGCTTATCCAACTTGATTCCGAAACCGGTAAGCCAGTCGAGAGCTTTGGCGATAACGGCGTGGTGAACCTGCTCCAGGGCCTGGCCTGGGCAGTCGATCCCAAGCAGTACACCAACACCTCGCCCGCCGTCGTGTACAAGGATCTGATCATCGTCGGCAACGGAGTGGCGGACCGCATCACCTATAAAAAGGATCCCCCAGGCGACATCCGCGCCTTCCATGCCCGCACCGGCAAACTGGTCTGGACCTTCCACACGGTCCCACGCACAGGCGAATTCGGGGCCGATACATGGGAAGAGAACTCCAACACCTTCACCGGCCATACCAACGTGTGGGCTCCGATGACGCTGGACGAATCCCGTGGACTGCTCTACATGCCCGTGAGCACGCCCAGCAACGATTTCTACGGTGGGCGCAGGCCCGGCAAGAACCTGTTCGCCGATTCCATCGTCTGCCTGGACGCCGCCACCGGCCAGCGCAAATGGCACTACCAACTGGTGCATCACGGCCTTTGGGATTACGACATGCCGTCGCCCCCCAGCCTGGTCACCATTACTGTGAACGGGCGGAAGATCGACGCCGTAGTGCAACTCACCAAGCAGGGGTTTGCATTCGTCTTCGACCGTGTCAGCGGCGCGCCGGTCTGGCCCATTGAAGAACGAGCCGTGCCCGCCAGCGACGTAAAAGACGAGCGCGCCTGGCCCACGCAACCGTTCCCCACCAAGCCTCCGGCCATTTCCCCGCAAGGCGTTTCTCAAGATGACGCCTTCGACCTGACACCCGAACTGAAAGCCGAAGCCCAGGCGGAGCTGAAGAAATACCGCATCGGCCCGCTCTTTACGCCTCCTACTTTCCAGGGCACGCTGATGTCGCCCGGCCTGATCGGCGGAGCAAACTGGGGCGGCGCGGCCTTCGATCCCGAAACCGGAATCCTCTACGTCAAAACCACAAATCTGGCCGCTCTGGCACGCCTTTCAAAACCGGAATCCGCCAGCCCCCGCGCCTCCGAAACCGACGCCGATTACGTTCGCGAAGGCCAAACCAACGCCGTCTTCCACGACGGACTGCCCTTGCTGAAACCACCCTATGGCCACCTGACCGCGCTGGACCTGAACCGCGGCGAGATCGTCTGGCACGTGCCCTTCGGGGATGACGCGCGTCTGCGTGCCCACCCCGCGCTGAAGGGCGTGAAGCTACCCGAAAAGCTGGGTGCCGCCGGAGTCCAGGGGGCCATCGTCACCAAATCCGGCCTGCTCTTCGTGGGTGGCGGCGATACGGCGCTGCATGCCGTAGACGCAAAATCCGGCGTGGACCTTTGGACGCATGCATTCCCCCACCGGACCTCAGGTACCCCTATGACCTACAGCCTCAACGGCAAACAGTACGTGGTCATCGCCACCGGCAATGGCCCGGATGCCACGCTCTACGCATTCACTCTATGAAATTTCTGTTCATCTTCCTCGCGTTCTCTTTGACCGCGGCCGAGCGTCTCACTCCGGTGGAAACGAAAATCATCCAGTCCGTAGACGCCACCACCGCGGAATCGAACGCCCTGCTCGAAAAAATCGTCAACCTCAACAGCGGCACCTTCAACCCCGCGGGCGTACGCGCGGTTGGGGAGGTGCTCCGCCCTGAGTTTGAAAAACTCGGGTTTGCTGTCCGCTGGCTTCCCATGGATAACGTGCATCGCGCGGGACATCTTATTGCTGAGCGTAAGGGCACCCATGGCAAACGCGTCCTGATAGTGGGGCACATGGACACGGTGTTCGAACTCACCAGTCCATTTCAGAAATGGACGCAGCTTTCGCCCGGCTCGGCCAGCGGCCCCGGCACCAGCGACATGAAAGGCGGACTGATGGTGATGCTGTTCGCGCTGAAGGCCATGCACCAGGCCGGCGCACTGGATGGCACGCACATTACCGTGTACCTTACGGGCGATGAAGAGAACGCCGGGGAACCCCTGTCGATCTCCCGCGGCGATTTTATTGACAAAGGAAAGGCGAGTGAGGCGGCAGTGGAGTTCGAAGGCGGTTCCCGCAGCGACGGACGCGATTTCGCCACCATCGCGCGCCGCAGCGCCTCGCACTGGAACCTGAAGACCACCGGCCGCGAAGGCCACTCCGCCGGAATCTTCACCGAACGGGCTGGCAGCGGAGCGATTTACGAGATTTCCCGCATATTGGCCGCGTTCGAATCGCAACTCAAGGAACCAGACCTGACCTACAATACTGGGGTACTGGTAGGCGGATCGAATGTAAAGTTCGATCCCACGAAGAACACGGGCACGGCCATCGGCAAACCCAATATCATCGCGTCCACGGCTTACGCTTCGGGCGATATCCGCACCGTCACCGGCGAGCAACTTCAGCGCGTTCGCCAGAAGATGAAGCTGATCGTAGCGCAGCACCTGCCCCAAACCGGCGCCGAAATTTCGTTCGAGGATAAGTACCCATCCATGGCCGCCACCGACGGGAACAAGCAACTACTCAAAGTTCTCAACACGGTGAACCTGGACCTAAACCTGGAAGCCATGGAACCGCTGCCCCCTGCCCGGCGCGGCGCGGGTGACATATCCTTCGTCGCGCCATACGTCGACAGCATCTCAGGCTTCGGATCGCTGGGTGGCGGCGCCCACGCCCCTGGCGAGACCATCGACTTGGCCCGCCAGCCGGTGCAAACCAAGCGAGCCGCGTTGTTCCTCTACCGCCTCACAAGATAGGTTCGGCGGTGGGCGTTATCGCCCGTAGTAGTAAGAGTCGTCGTCGGCATAACACGGAGCCGGATGAAAATAGCTCCAGTCATCGTAGTAGCCGCATCCCGCGTTCGTGGAGTAACCATAGCCCCAGGGGATTCCAACTCCGAAGCCAAAATACGGGCGAGCCCAGAAGCTGCCGCCGTAATAATAGCCACGGCCCCCGTAAAAGCGACCGTCGTAGTATCCACGTCCGCCGCCACCGTAGCCGCCTCCATAATAGGACCGGCCCGGCCCTACTGAGTATCCGCGCCCACCGTAATACGACCACGTCCGCCGCCGTTGTAATAGTTCCCGCCGCCGGAGTAACCGCGTCCGCCGCCGTTGTAGTAGTTCCCGCCACCGGAGTAACCGCGTCCGCCACCGTTGTAATGATTCCCACCGCCGTTGTAACTGTGTCCGCCGCCGCCGCCGCCGTAGGATCGTCCGCCACCGCCACCGCCACCACCACCCGAATAGGACCGTCCGCCTCCTCCACCACCACCTCGCCCGCCCCCGCCGCCGCCGTGCTGGGCCGAAGCCACCGTCGCGCCCGCCAGGATCAGAGCCATGCCAAGGGATAAAACCCGAACTGTTCGATTCATAACCACCTCTCACGATCAGCTTTCGATGGTGACGTTGCATTTCAGATTCCACTCGGGAGCTATTGCAAGCAAAAGACTTCCTGCGGCCACTCCTAGGATCCACCGGTTGAAAACCACCAGCCGGCGGCTGACCCCAACCATCAGCGCATTTCCAAACTGTGGTTCAATGGGGGCATGGAACGAACTGCGCATCATCCGCATATCAAGTGCTCCGCATGCGGCGGAACCGGTGACTGTTCCACCTGCAAAGGGACCGGCAACGGAGGCCAGTGCACAACCTGCGGCGGGACCGGCAAATGCCCGAACTGCGCGGGAACAGGCCGCAAGCCACCAGCGGATTAGTGCTTTAGATAGCGCGCCACTTGCTCACAGGTAGCAAACCAGACGCCTGGCTTCGATTTCATATACGCAACAAACTTGTCCAGGTGCTGCATGGGTGCCCGGTGGCCGCTGATAAAAGGATGCAACGTCAGCACAAACAGCGTACCTTCCTGGTAAGCGCCGTCAAACTCGCCTTGATACAGTTCATAGAGCAAACGCGGGTTGGGCATGTGGCCGTCCCGGCCCAGATATGGAGTCTCGGTAAGTGTCCAATCGATAGCTAACTCAATCAGCCCGGTATTCTCCCCGTTCGAGACGATTTCATAGGGCTCATCCAGTGCCTGGAGGCTGCTGTCGTAAAGAAACCC
>JBBQUE010000027.1:0-11890 GCA_038212805.1 Bryobacterales bacterium
CCGGTGAACTCGTCACGGAAATCATCGTCCCCATCGAATCTCCCGAAGCGGGCATCAGCTATCAGAAGTGCGTACACCCCGCATCCGGCTATGCCGTCGTCGGAGTGGCCGTCCGCGTCGGTAAGTTCTTCGTGCGCGTCGGCGTCACAGGAGTCGCCGGGAAAGCCTACCGCGCCACCTCTACGGAAGCCCATTTCCTCGAAACCCGCAACGCCCGCGAAGCCGCGGCCCATGTCGCCGATGGCGTCGACGCCAGCAGTGACATCCACGCCTCGGCCATATACCGCAAACACTTGGCCTCAGTTTATTGCCAGCGCGCCTTCACCGAAGCCCTGTCGAGGCAGAAGTGAAGATCGAGGGATCCTACACCGTTCCCCTCGACCGCGAAAAAGCTTACGCACTGCTCCAAGACCCCGCCATCCTGGCGCAGTGCATGCCCGGCACTGATCGCCTGGAGAAGATCGGCGACGACGAATACGAGATGAAAATGAAGCTGGCCATCGCCAGTTTCTCCGGCCTGTTTGGCGGTAAAGTGAAAATCGCCGAAGCCCACCCGCCCGAGCATTTCAAGCTTCTGGTGGAAGGCAGCGGCAAGATCGGATTTCTGAAAGGCCAGGGCCTGCTGAATCTGCTTTCTGAAGCCCCCGAATCCACGCAGGTCAACTATACCGGCGACGTCCAGGTAGGGGGCACAATAGCCGCCGTCGGCCAGCGTCTGCTCGATTCCACCTCGAAGATGATCATCAAGAAATTTTTCGAAAAATTCACCGAAATCACCAAACCCTGAACCTCAAACCAGGTCGGGATGAAGCGCTTCTACCCCGGAGAAGCGGGCAAAATCGGCAATGTTGAAGGTCAGAATTAAGGGAATTTCGTGGGTCTTCATGAGCGCGGCAAGGCGCGCATCGTGAACCTTGGCACCTTGCACCCGATGCATTTTTACCAGAGCTTTCCATTCGGCGTATGATGCCAAATCCTCGCTGACAACCTCCACCAATACCTCCACCTCTGCCAGTGCAACCTGTGTTTCCTCAAGGGTGAAACCAAGGCCATTATTGGCAGCCGGCCGGGTTGCGGTGTTCCAAAATTCCGCGATGTTCTGAATCGCAACAAGGAGTGAGTCTCCCTTGCCTGAGAGCAAATTCAGGGCGCGAACCGCTGAGCCATGCATGGGATGTGTTGGCTGAGCTCCGCGAAGCAGGATATTGGTGTCAATCAGAACCCGCAATTTTACCCAACGCCCGGATACATCGTGTCCCGGCTAATGGCCTCATCTGAAAGCGGGGGCGTGTGGCGATGGCTCTCCGCCCACTCTACCCAGGCTTGGGCTCTTTCTTCCGGGGTCTTCAATCTGGCGGGCCGATGGAACTGATCCATGCCCGGGGTCAAAGCCTTCGCCAGCAGACGGCTCGCGGCTTGGTCCGCGGGGATGCCCTCTTCCTCGGCCCGTGCCTTCAGCAACTCTTCCATCTCGCCCGATACTTCAATCGTTAACGTCATGGACTACTCCCTACTCTATCTTTCCACATCATCTCGGCATCCGCCCGCCGCACATAATTCGCATCCACCGCCGCCGGATCGGTCCCCAACCCCGCCTGCCACCGCGCCCACGCGATCCGCCCCAGGGCCCCCGCCAGCGCCCTGGGCGGCGTGCCCGCCTCAATTACTTCCACGCCCGCGGGCAGTCCAGCCAACCAAGGCTCAAACTTCACCACGGCCTCTGGAACCACAATCTCCAGATCGGCCCCGTAGACCGCCGCGTACACATCACCCCGGCGCGCATCCAGCACCGTAGCCCGCAAAGCAGCCGTCCCAAACACCGCCATGGCCTGCAAATTCGAAACCGCCACCACCGGCTTTCCGGTAGCTTCCGCCAGGCCCTTCACCGCCGTCAGCCCGACCCGGACCCCCGTAAACGACCCCGGACCCGAAGCCGCCGCAAAGCACCCCACATCGCCCACGCCAATTCCATGCCGCTTCAGTAGCGCCGCGATCTCATCAAACAGCACCAACCCAAAGCCCTGCGATCCCCGCAGCAACGCTTCTTCCACCAACCCCGCCGGCCCGGTCAAAGCCAGACTGCCAAACTCGGTCGTAGTATCTAGGGAAAGTATCACTTGGCTAGCTGGTACACTTTATCCGCCGCGTATGCCTTGCCGTTGGCATTCAACGCCATCACGCGCACACTAATGGCCGTCGGATACCGGTTCGCAATATCGGGCGGAACTTGAAACGTCCCCTCCGCGCCCGTGCCCAGCACCCGGAAACCCTGTGCATCCGCCGGTGCCTCGCCCAGCCACACAAACTGCATCGTGCGCGTGGCCCGGCTCACCCGCTTCATCTTCACCCCAAAACGCACCGGGCCGGTCGTAATCGTATCGCCGCCCGGCTCCGCCATCTCAAACGGAACCTTGGCCGCGCTCTGCTCAATCTCCTGCACCGGCGGCAGCCGCGATTCAAACTTGTACGACTTCAACATCGATTCCTTACGCCCCTCGCGCGCCAGCAGCAGTACCCACGGATGCGCCGAATCCGGAGCCGTCCCCGTGAAATGCTCGCCCTTGAACTTCTTCAGTTCAATCCACTCGCCGTTCACCGGATTAAACCACATCACGTCGTACCCGTGCTTCTCCACATCCACCTCAATGGGTCCGGATTTCTCCACCAGCACCAGGTATTCAATTCCGTCCAGCGCCACCGCGCGCGCCGTGTCCACATCGAAAAATGGCTCCAGTTCCCAGTGCCGCGTATCGCTCAAAACATCGAACCACTGCTTGGCTTCCTCGCCCGCCGGACCCTCAATCGTGGGATACTGCCCATGGATTGTCGCCGTCCACAGCCGGCTCGCCGGGATCACTGCCACAAATGGAGCTTGATAAAACTGGTGTTCCACGGAACCAATCTGATCGTTCCCTGAATGGTCGATCACGAAATCCATCCACCCATCGCCCAGAAACGGCGACGATGTCAACTTGGCGTTGGTGGAACGCGGATGCTGATACGGGTCCAATTCCTTCAGAGCCAGCCCCAATTCCTTCAGCACAGCCCGGGCATTGCGATGCCCCTCGAACTCCTCCACGCCCTGCCATGTCAGATTCAACGCCGCATACCGGGCAATCAGAAACCGCACAAACCTTTTGCGCGATTGCCAGTCCGGAAACATCTTCACCACGGTGTCGGGGTCCGTCCCCAGCACCAGATCGGTAGTGATGCCGCGCTTGTGCACTGCCAGAATCCGCCGGTCCAGTTCGTCGAAGTACGCCACGTTCGGTTTGTCCGGCCCGGAGTAAGCCGGACCTTCCAACACCCTGGCGCGGATATGGTTAAACTTGTTTGCCGCCGCCGCCGCCACCGCCGCGTCCAGTTCCGCCGCCGGCATAGTGCCGAAGTGGTCGATCACATAGCCCATCCACAGATGCGGCTTCTTATTGTTGGTGGCCCCCTCGGTGGCGCCCTCCGTGGCCCAATGATGCACGTTGGCCTTACGCACATACCCCGGCGCATCCGATTCCCCTGCCTTGAACGTCCCCTGCTTGCCCTCAAAACCCGCCAGGTTGCTGCTCACCCGGTAAATCCAATCGCCGCCCTCGGTGGGGACGAACCGGACCACCAGTTTGCGCCCCCCGTCCCAAAACGCGGGCATCAGAAACGTACGGAAACGCGGGGACCGGAACTCAATCCGCAGTTCCACGGTGGCATAAGGATTCGGGTGCGCGGCCGCTTCGCTGGCCGTCATCTCGAAGGTAAACTCACACGGCGAATAGGCGGGCGTGCCTTCACAGCCCCCTTGCGCCCACAGCGGGATCAGCCCGCATCCCAAAATCAGCCCAAGGCGCAACAGCATCCTAGTAGTAGGATACGGCGTCCCTACGGCTTGGGTACAAACTTCTGCACGCGCCAGTTTTTGATCTCCGCCACATACAGCGCCCCGGTGCTATCCACCGCCAGCGAGTGTGGGAAATCAAACTTCCCCGGAGTCTTCCCGTGCGACCCTAAAACACCCAGAACGTTGCCGTCCAGGTCCATCTTGATCACGCGGTCGTTCACCCCGTCGCACATGAAAATCGCGTTCTGGCGCGCCACATAGTACAAGCCCCAGGGCGCCCCGATACCGGTCCACTTGCCCTCGAACTTGCCGTCTTGATCGAACAACTGCACCCGCTGATTATTCCGGTCCGCGATATACAGCCGCCCATGCGAATCCACCGTCGCATCATGGACCAGATTGAACTGGCCGTCGCCCGTGCCCTTCGTGCCCCAATGCTTGATGTAGTCGCCATTCTTGTTGAACTTCACCACCCGCGAATTCACGTAGCCGTCGCTCACAAAGAAATCACCGTTGGCGCCGAACGTTACGTTGGTAGGCCGGTTGAACGCATCCGTGCTGTCGTTGTTGCCCTCTTTGCCGCCCACCGCGCCAATCACCATCAGCACCTTACCCGCCGGGGAAAACTTCATCACCCGGTGCGCGGCCACGTCCACCGTCCAGATGTTGCCCTCGGGGTCCACGCGCAGCCCGTGCGACGAAGTCACCGGCATCTCCGGCCAAGCTTGCAGCAACTTGCCGTTCTTGTTGAACTGCATCACCGGATGCGCGCCGCGGTTGAACACCCAGACGTTGTCGTCTTTGTCGACATCCACGCCGGACGTCTCGCCAAAGTTCCACCCCTTCGGCAGTTGCGCCCAATTCTCCACCACTTTGTAATTTAACTGGGGGCCGGATTTCAACTCCCCCGCGAAGACCGGGAGACCGCTCAAGGCTATCAGCGCGAATATTCGTGTACGCATGGCGGTGAGCGTATCACATCACCGGCATCCGCTCCGGCTCCCCACGCGTTGCCCGAATCCGGATGCTCAACATGTACAGCACAATCGCCGCGTTCCCCAAAAACAAAATCCAGCGCAGCGGAGTTTGCCGCTCCACCAGTCCGTAAATCTCCCAAGGCAGGAACAGCGCCCCGCCCAGCATCGCAAACCACTCCGCCCAAACCAAGCGATGCCACAAGCCGTACGCCACCGTAAATCGCACCGTGGCGTCGATCAATCCCGCCGCTGCCACCGCCCACAGTTTGGCGTCCGTAACCTTATATGCCGCATCAACCAAGGCCGACGCCATCCGCCGGTCCGGATTCAGATGCAGGAACCGCACCGTGTGCTCCGCCACCTCCCCCACGTCCTTGTGCATCAGCGCCAGCACCCCAAATTCCAGCAACAGAATCAGTACGCCCTTCACGCCTTCGAAAATGGCTACGGCGCGCAACCCGACGGTCTTGGACCGCAGGTCGATAGCCTGGGGAGGTGTCTTGGCTCGCGGGGAGGTCATAGGGAGAGCTTATATCCTAACCCACGAACTGTCAGCAGGAAGCGCGGTTCCTTGGGATCATCCTCCAGTTTCTGCCGCAGCCAAGCCATGTGGACGTCCACCGTCCGCGTGGTGGGCATGGCGTCGTATCCCCACACTTCCTTCAATAACTCATCCCGGCTCAACGTCGCGCCACGATGGTCAATCAGGTATTTCAAGAGCTGGAACTCCCGTGCCGATAGCACCACGGGCTTGCCGTCGCGCTGCACTTCGGTGCCGCGAAACTCCACCCGGATCGATCCAAACTCGCAGGCCGTCTCCACCGCGCGGGGCTTGGCGGCCGCCCGCCTCAGCAAAGCTTCCACGCGCGCCAGCAGTTCCATCATGTCGAACGGCTTGGTCAGGTAATCGTCCGCCCCAATCTGCAGCCCCACCACTTTGTCCACCACCTGGCCGCGCGCGGTCAACATCAGGATGGGAACGCCGTGCCCGGCTTGCCGCAGCTTGCGGCACACATCAAATCCGCTCTTGCGCGGCAGCATCACATCCAACACCAGCAGGTCGAACGGCTCCGCCAAAGCGCGCTCCAGCCCCGTCTCTCCATCGGTAGCCGATTCCACCCGGTACCCTTCGCTGGCCAAGCGGTCGGTCAACGTCAGCACCAATCCCGGTTCGTCTTCCACCAGCAGAATGCGCTGGCTGGGCCCCATCATCATCCCGCCACCGGCAGACTCAACGTAAAGCACGCGCCATGGCCAGGAGCGCTGCTGGCCTCCACGCTTCCCCCATGCGCCTCCGCAATTCGCCTGACCAGGCTCAACCCCAACCCCGCCCCACGCACCGTGGCTGCACTGGCGTGTTTGCCGCGATAGAACGGATCGAAGATGTGGGCTAAATCGTCCGGATGAATCCCCGGCCCCCGATCCTCCACCCGGATCTTCACCGACGGCTTCGCCGACCTGGTAACCTCTGCCTCAATCCCCACCCACTTGCCATCGCGCGCGTATTTCGATGAATTGCTCAGCAGGTTCATCAGGCAGTGCCGCAGTGCCACCGGATCGGCCAGCACCAGAGGCAGATCCTCCGCGATTTTCTGCTCCAACACCATGCCGGCTTCACTCAGTTCGGGCGCGCACGCCGCCACCGCGGACCGGATTACTTCCGCCACTTGCACCTGCTCCGTGGGTTCCACGAAACGCCCGGATTGCGCGCCCGCAAATGCCAGCACCTGCTCCACCATGTTCGCCAGATGCCGGCCCTGCTGTTCAATCAGCTTGCCGTAATCCTTCACCCTCTCGCTGTCGGTTACCACTCCATGCGCCAGGTTATCGCCCGCTGAGCAGATCACCGCTAAGGGCGTCCGCAGCTCATGCGAAACACCCGCGACAAACTCCATCTGCAACTTGCTCAGCCATTGCGCCCGCCGCGTGGAAACGAACAGCACCGCCAACGCCGCGCCCAGCACCAGCATCACTCCCAGGCTGATTGCCAGGTTGCGATGGCGGGCCTGGGAAACGGCGGCCTCCAGAGATCCGGAACGGTGCTTCACCGTAGCCACCCACGCTCCTTCGTCGGCCGGTCCACGGTAGTCATCCGGCGGGGGCGCACGGTGGTCTTTCTTATCCCGCTTCCCCCCCGGACCGCGTCCCCGCACCGGCGGGCCCTGATGCGCGTCAAACAGCGGAAACGTAAAATCCGGCTTGGCGAAGAAGTTTGCGGGCAGCCCGCTATCCGATTGAAAGATCACCTTAGGCTGGCCCACCGCGCTTACCACTTGCATCGCGTAGCCGCCATCTTCCGCCCGCAGCAGATACTTGGCCGCTAACTCCGGTAGCAGGTCTTTCTGGATAGCCCCAAGGTCCAACTCGGCGATGGTCCACGATTCCGCATGGTCCGGACCCAGGCCGTCCCGATCCGGCGGTTCCCCTTCCGGCGGACGCTGAGGCCGGTCCGGGTCCCGCCGCTCCCCCCGCCCCGGCCCCCCCCGCGCCGAGCCATCGTCCACCAGCGCCGGCAGATTACCGGCCACTTCCGGCACCCGCATCCCGGTCTCCATGCGCGTCCGCATCGGTGCGAAATTATCCGGCCAGGCAGCAGGTTTCCAGAAGCCGCTTTCCGGATCCAGCACCGTAAGCCGCGCCACCCCATTCTGCAACTCCGCCAGATAGAAATGCCGCACCAAGCCCCGGTCGGCCGCGCGCAGCATCCATTCCGCCAGGAACATTCCTGTCTCCCGCGGATTGCGGTGCGGACCCCCCCGGCCCCCATGAATGGCAATCTTGATCTCTTCGATGCGCCTTTCGAACTCCTGCTGGAAATCGTCCGCGGCGGGCCGCAGATTGCTCTGCATCCGCTGCCGTTCCATCTCGCTCACCTTTCCTACCCACCGGTATTGCAGCACGGCTAATACCGGCAACAATGCGAACAGAGCCAGCAGAACCGCCATTTGAGTCCGGGATGCCTGGCTTGCTCCGCGCATGGCCGTAATTATACCGGGCGGGGACTCCGTCAGTGCAACGCGGCGGTAAGCTCCAGCTCGTGGAGCGCTAATCGCAGCGAATCCAGAAAAAGGTCCGCTTCGAAAACCTCACATAGACAAGCCGGACATACCGCCAGGTGCCGCTCAAACTTCTTCGTCTCTTCGAGCGTAAGCCGGTTCAGACAAAAGAGTTCTGTCCGTTCGTCCAGGTCATCCGGGCAAGCTGTAATTGTGATCTGTTCCACTCAAAAACCTTATCGGGCGGTTTCACCAAAATGGGAACGTTTCCGAATGATTGTAACGAAGGTACCAGTAATGGTATCCAACTAGGGTGAGGCCTATTGTTCTTCTTAGCGGGTACCGGTGTGCCCTGCTGGCTGTATTCTTCCTGACACATGCCTCCGCCCAGACCCGGATCTTCGAAGGCAGGAAGATCGTGAAAATCACGTATGAGTGGAGCGCCGCGCCGCTTGCCCCGCAGGATTTGGACCGGGCACAACCCCTGAAACCTGGCGACATTCTGGAAGGCACCCAGCTCGCGGCCGCGATTGATGCGCTCTATTACACCGGGCGCTTTGAAGACATCCAAGTGGATGCCGAGCCCAGCGGGTCTGATGGCGTAGAACTGCGCTTCCTGACGAAACCCGCGTGGTTTGTCGGGCACATCGGCATCGTAGGCAAAACCCCCGTCCCTCCCAATCGCGGCCAGCTTGCGAATACCACGCAACTGACGCAAGGGGCTCCGTTCCGCGAGGCCGACATGGCAGCCGCCCAGGCTAATCTGAAACGGTTGCTCGAAAGCAATGGTTTATATGAGGCCACCATCGTGCCGAGTATTGACCGGGTGGAAAGCACCCAGACCGTCAACTTTTCCTTCGCCCTCACGCCCGGGAAACGTGCCCGTTACACCATGCCGGTGATCGACGGCACGCCAAAGCTGTCGAACGCCGTCATCCTGCGTGCCACCGGGTGGCGGGTCCGGCTGATCGGACTCTGGCGCGGCGTCACCCAGGATAAAACCCGCGGCGGCGTGGATGGCATTTTGAAGAAGTATCAAAAGCAGGATCGCCTCACCGCCCAGGTGAAAGTGGATTCCATTGAGTACCAGCCCCAAACCAGAAGGGCCGAGCCACACCTGACCATAAATGCCGGTCCCAAGGTACAGGTGAAGGCCGTTGAGGCCAAGGTTTCTAAATCGCGTCTGCAACGCTACGTTCCCATCTACCAGGAGGGTTCGGTTGATCGCGATTTGCTGGTGGAGGGCGCTCGCAACCTGCGGACTTACTTTCAATCGCAGGGCTATTACGATGCCAGCGTGGATTTCAGGCCCGTCACCCGGAAACCCGATGAACTGACCATTGAGTACGTCATTGCGCGCGGGCCACGCTCCAAATTGAAGAAGGTCACCATTCAGGGCAACCGCTATTTCAAGGTAGACGCCCTCCGTGAGCGCATGTTCCTGCAGCCCAGTTCCCTGCAGTTTCGCCATGGCCGCTATACTGAGGCGTTTCAGCATAAAGACGAGGAGTCCATTCAGAACCTGTACAAAGCGAATGGCTTCCGGGACGTGGATGTCCGTTCGGAAGTGCAGGATCCGTATCAAGGTAAGGACGGACAGATTGGCGTGACGTTCACGGTGAACGAAGGTCCGCAATGGTTCGTCGATGACCTGACTTTGACCGGCGCGCAGCGTTTTCCCACCGATGACTTATTGGGAGCGCTGAGTTCCGGGAAGGGCCAGCCGTTCAGCGAAGTCAGCGTGGCCGCGGATCGCAACACTATTCTCAGCCGCTACTACACAGCTGGTTATCCGGCCGCCACGTTTGAATACAAGCCGGAACCCTCAGACCGGCCGAATCACGTCCGGCTCACTTACAGCATTGCGGAGGGACCGGAACAAATTGTGCGCGACGTGATTATCACCGGCTTGACGACCACCCGCCCCTCCCTCGTGGAGCCCCGCATCTCCGTGAAAGCCGGAGATCCGCTCTCCCCTACCGCGATTATCGCGGCCCAGAAACGGCTCTACGATCTGGGAGTCTTCGCCAAGGTGGATGCCACGGTCCAAAATCCGGGCGGAACGGAAAGCCGCAAGTTTGTTCTTTACGATATCGAAGAGGCGCAGCGCTACAGCCTGAAGCTGGGTCTCGGGGCGGAGATCGCTCAGTTCGGCGGCACCACCACTAGCCTGAGCAGCCCCGGCGGAAGCACCGGTTTCAGCCCTCGGGCGTCGTTGGATCTGAGCCGCCTGAACCTGTTCGGGGTGGGCCAGACGGCCTCTCTGCGCGGACGCGTTTCGAACCTGGAACAGCGCGCCTCGATTGAATACGTGGTGCCCCGGCTCTTTCAGCGCGACGAGCAAAATCTGACGTTCTCGCTGCTTTACGCTAAGGCGCGCGACGTCCGGACGTTCTCCTCCCGGCGCCAGGAGGCTTCGGTGCAGGTGTCGCGCCAGATCTCGAAGGGCTCCCAGGCTTTGTTCCGCTTCTCGTACCGGCGGGTCAGCACCGGCGACATCGTGATCCACACGCTCCTGGTACCGCAGTTATTGCAGCCCATCCGCATCGGCATTCTTTCCGCCAACTTCGTGCAGGACCGCCGGGACGACCCTACCGACGCTCACCGGGGCATGTACAACACCGCCGATGTGGGGCTGGCATCCAGCATCTTTGGTTCGCAGCGCAACTTCGCGCGCGCTTCCGGGAAGAACGCCACCTATCACCGGATTGGCAAGAAACTGGTCTTCGCGCGCCAGACGCAGATCGGGCTGATCTTTCCATATAGCCCGCCCAAGGGGATCGCGGCGGGCGACTCGGTACCTTTACCGGAACGCTTTTTTGGGGGAGGAGCGAATAGCCACCGGGGCTTCCCATTCAACCAGGCCGGTCCGCGCGATATCGGGGTCGCGGTGACGGACGCAACGGTTTCCACCCAACCCACGGGCTTTCCGCTGGGCGGCAACGCGCTACTTTTCAACACCTTTGAAATGCGCTTCCCCCTGATCGGGAACAACATCGCCGGCGTGTTGTTCCACGATGCGGGGAACGTGTACCGGCGGATCGGCGACATCTCATTCCGCTCGTCGCAGAAGAATCTGCAGGACTTCAACTATATAGTGCACGCCGCTGGATTCGGTATCCGTTACAAAACCCCGATCGGGCCGGTACGGATCGATTTAGCCTATTCCATCAACCCGCCTAAGTATGTTGGGTTTAAAGGCACGCAAGCCGAACTGTTGCAATGCAATCCCAATGCGCCGGCCACCGGCGTGTGCGTTGGCGAAAAGCAGAGCATCAGCCATTTTCAATTCTCGTTCTCCATCGGGCAGGCTTTTTAATGCGGACCTTGGCACTCTTCCTGATTCTGATGTGGACCCGGCCAGCGGACGGCGTGATTATCGACCGCATCGCCATAGTGGCCTACAACCGTCCCATCAAGGATTCCGATATCGACCGGGAGATCCGCGTTACCGCTTTCCTCAATGGCGACCCGCTCACCTTTACCCCGGCCGAGCGTAAGAAGGCCGCCCAGCGGCTGATCGATCAGCGCATCATCCTGCGGGAGGTGGAACTGGGCAACTATGCGAGCGCTTCGGACCAGGAAGTAGCCGCCTTTTTGAAGAATGTCCCGCTGCAGAATCTAGGAAAGTACGGGCTGACTGAGCGGGAACTGCGGACCCAGGTGGGATGGCAGATTGCCGTTTTACACTTTATCGAGCTGCGCTTCCGGCCTGCCGTGAACCTGTCCGACGCCGACATCGAACGGTACGCGAAGGCTCATCCGAAAGAAGCACGGCCACAGATTGAAGAGTCGCTGATTGAGCAGAAAGTGACCGATACATTCAACTTCTGGTTGGACCTGGCGCGTAAGCGCATACCCATTGAGTATCGCGAGGAGGAGCTCAGATGACCCGCTGGCGCAAGATTGGTTTGAGTGTGCTGGCGGTGCTGGTGGTGCTCTGCCTGATTACCGTCGTGATCCTGCAAAGCGACTGGTTTCGAGAGCAGGTCCGGCGGCAGATCATCGCGGTAACGGAGGACGCCACCGGCGGCAAGGTGGAAATCGGGGCCTTTGAGTTTGACTGGACGCATCTGCGCGCCACGCTGCGC
>JBBQUE010000028.1:0-11712 GCA_038212805.1 Bryobacterales bacterium
TGGCGGCGGCCCCGGCGAAGGGCACCCCAGGCAAGTCGCTGCTGGATGAGACCCTGGTGGTCTGCATGGGTGAGTTCTGGCGCACTCCGGGTCCGTTGAACTTCCAGGGCGGGCGCGACCACCACAAGCATGTCTTCCCCGCCATGTTCGCGGGCGCGGGCGTGAAGGGCGGCACGGTGCTGGGCGCCAGCGACGCGGATGGCGCGCACTGCGTGGATAGCGGCTGGAACCGCAAGGCGCAGCCGCGCATTGAGAACGTGGTGGCGACCATTTATTCCGCGCTGGGTATCGATTGGTCGAAGGAAGTGCGCAACACGCCGTCCGGGCGCGCCTACACCTATGTGGATCCATTAGGGGCGAACGGGTTTATCCCGACCGATCCGCTGACCGGGATCTATGGCTAAGCTGCTGCTGCTTGCCTGCCTGGCCGGGACGATGGCGTGGGCGGCGGATCCGGCAGGCATGGTCCTGATTCCCGCGGGGGAGTTCTTGCGCGGGCGGGCGTTCGCCTGGTCCGACTACGACGTGGCGTGGTATCCGAATCCGGCGAAGGACGATCAACCGGTGCGCACGATCAAGCTGAACGCCTACTCCCTGGACGTCTCCGAAGTGACGCAAGCCCAATACGCGGCGTTTGTGAAGGCTACCGGGCACGCCGCGCCTTATAACTGGCGGGAAGGGAAAATGCCGGAAGACCGCGCGAAGTATCCCGTGGCGGACGTGAGTTGGGAGGATGCCAACGCGTTCTGTTCGTGGGCCGGCAAGCGGCTTCCCACGGAGGCGGAATGGGAGCGGGCAGCAGGGCCGGATCGCGACCTGACCAGCAAGGACGCGGTCTACAATCAGGTGAATGGCCCAAGCCCGGTCTGCACCAAAAGCAAGAATGAATCCGGGCTGTGCGACATGATCGGGAACGTGTGGGAATGGTGCGGGGATTGGTATGGCCGCGAATATTACCGGGATGCGCCCGCTGAGAATCCGAAGGGTCCGGAGAAAGGGATGTACCGGGTGTTGCGCGGCGGATCGTGGTTTGACGTTCCTAAATTATTCCTCAGCACTTCCTATCGAAGCTGGGCGCGGCCCGGGGAGCGCAGCCCTACCATTGGATTCAGGTGCGCGAAACCGGTCACTCCATGAGCCATAATGCAAGGTCTCAGCCCCTGGCGGATCGTTACGACATTGTAAGTGACCTCGGCAGGGGCGGGATGGAGCACGAGCCCAAACGCCCGGCATTCGCCCCGCCCGATACCGATTCTACCCGGTAGGTTACGACACCACTGGGATGGGCCGACCGGTGCTCGCTGGGATTATGGAAAGTATCGCGCGCGTGAACTGCGGTATCCCCAAGTAGACGGTGGCCTCGCCATCGTCGTCGGTGAACAACTTTCCAGCGCGGGTTGGAAGAGCCGTTAATCTCCCCACGCTTCGAATTTAATAACGGACCTTAAGGCGGAACGGGGGTTAGACCCATTCACCACGATTTACTCCACCTGGCGCGCAGCGAGAAGGCGACCTACTCAATCACTCGAAACGTATACATCTTCCCGAGCGACGCGCTGCTGGCAGACGTCACAGCTCCCGGCGGCAGAAAGCCATATTCACCGGCCCCCATCGTGGCGGGCAAAATGATTTCGAAGGTTCGACTGGCAGTCTTCTTCTGTTCGAACGGAACCAGGTCGCGAGTTGCACCACCTTCAACATGCATGATTCCGCCGGTGACTGTCCTGAATTCACGATAGTTCTTATTGGGGCGCATGCGAATAAGTTGATACTCCGTAATCGCAACTCCTTCAGCGGTGATCACCATAAACTCCAAAGGTGTCTTCGCGCTGTTACGGCTGTTAGGTCCTTGAACGTTGCCGTTCATGTCGCCTTTCACAATCCCCGCCGAGGCGATAGACTTGAGCACACCCCCGGTTTTCCAATTGACCACCTCGGGAAGAACCTCGGTCCACTTTCCTTCTTTCTTAATATAGACCCCGATGTCTAACGTCGGATTGGCCTTCGCGGCAACCATGGGGGCACTGGCAACGGTACCTTTCGGGTCTAACATGACCTGCATAATTGCATCGGAAACCCCCGCAGCTTTCAAGCGAACCATGTCGGCAGGCTTGAGATCAAAGGCTTGGCCGTCTTTCCGCAACGTAGTGAAAATCAGCGATTCGGACAGTCCGGCTTTCGACATCTCAATAATGTCGTCAACCGTGGTGCGTTTCGGCTGTGCTTGCCCAAAGATGACGCTACTGGCCAGAAAACTGACCACGATTGCAAGTTGGAGTAGTTTCATAATCCTTCGACCGTATTAGCCAAGTACATTTACGGCAACTGCATCGAACCATATCACCAAACGCCGCTCTCCGGCAAGTCTTTTCCAATGCCAGCCGCTTATCATGATGAGCGAGACGAGCAAAACAGCGGCGGCAATCGCTTCCGGCAAGCCCATGGCGACAGTGGAGTCTACCCACACAATTCAGTAAAAACAGTGGAACAGCTTGCCGTTCTCTGGGCACCGGCCCGAAAGACTACACCGTCGCGGAACTCAACGGCCTGATCCGCAATTTACTGAGTAGGGAGTTTGATGACGTCTGGGTGGCATGCGAAATTTCCGGATGCCGGGTATTCGTCAACGGATACTGCTATTTCCACCCTCAAGGATCGCGATGCGCAGCTGAAGTGCGTCTGCTTTTCGCAATTCGCTTCGCTTTTTGAAATTCAAACAGCGGGACGGCATGTCCGTGCTTACGCGCGGAAATATTGATGTCCATGAAACCAAGGGCGAATATCAACTCTTGGTGGACGTCTCGGAGCCCCAGGGCCACGGCGCTGTGCGGTTCGCGTTCGAACAGCTGAAGGAGAAACTGGCGGCGCGGAGGGCCTGTTCGCCCCTCCCCGCTAGCCGCCTCTACCGAAGCTGCCCCGACGCATTGGCCTGGTCACCTCACGAACCGCGGCTGTGGTCCGCGACATAATCCACGTCTTGTCTTGGCGCTTTCCCGGCTTGCACCGTGCGTCGTTGTCCAGCCCGAGTGCAAGACGATGGCTCCACAGAATCTATCCGCCGGGGCCTCGATTATTTCAGCCAGTCCGGTTGGGCCCAGATGGTGATTGTGGCGACCTGCTGCTGATCAAGCGCCCCGCAGGCCAGCCTTCTTCAGCATCGTCATCATCGGGCACCAGTTCGTGAATGCCGATTGAAACAGGTTAGCGCCCACGAACGCCGTAAACAAATACCAATACGGGTTCACCCAATAACCCAGCGCCAAGCTCAGCAGCACAAAGCCGCCGGCCATCATGCGTAAAGCACGTTCCACGGTCATGCCAATTTCCTCCTTTGTCTATTGAAAGTAAAATACAACACCGGTACGGTCATCCGCGAGAGCAGCAGCGATGCAACCTCGCCCGCCATCAGCGCGATGGCCAATCCTTGAAAAATAGGGTCGAACAGAATCACGGACGATCCGGCCACCACTGCGGCGGCCGTCAGCATCATGGGCCGGAACCGGACCGCCCCGGCATCGATCACAGCTTCATCCAACGGCATTCCTTCAGCCAGCCGGAGTTCGATAAAATCCACCAGAATAATGGAATTCCGCACCACAATGCCCGCACCCGCGATGAAACCGATCATAGACGTCGCGGTGAAGAACGCATGCAACAAGCCGTGCGCGGGCAGAATCCCAGCCAGGGAGAACGGGATCGCCGCCATGATGGTCAAAGGCGTAATGAACGACTGGAACCACCCCGTTACCAGCCCATAAATCAGAATCAGCACCGCCGCAAACGCGATGCCCAAGTCGCGAAACACTTCATAGGTGATGTGCCACTCGCCATCCCATTTGAGGGAGTACCGGCTGGCGTCGGAGGGCAGCGCCGCCATGTGCTGCTCAACTTGATAACCTTCCGGAATCTTCATTTTGTCAATCGCCGGGCCGAATTGCAGGATCGCGTACACCGGGCTTTCTATCTCCCCCGCAATGTCCGCGGTCACATAGGTGACAGGCATCAGGTTCTTGTGATAAATGCTCTTATCTTCGGTTGAACTTTCAATCTTCACCAGTTCGCTGAGAGCCACGTGCCGGCCACCCTGCCCGGAGATTCGTAAGCTGCCGATGCGCCCTATGTCAGAGCGAAAGGCGCGGTCCAACTGCACGGTCAGCGGGACATCCTCCTGCTCGGCATCCTGGTGCAGCAGCCCGGCCTCATATCCGGCGGAGGCCACCTGCACGGCACGGCCGATATCGTCCTCGGTGATCCCGTTCATCGCGGCTTTTTCCTGATCCACGCGCAGGCGGTACTTCGGCTGGTCGTCTTCCACATACCAATCCACGTCCACCACGCCCTTGGTGCTTTGGAACAACCCGCGCAGTTGCCGGGCCAGCGCGATCCTTTTCTCCAAACGGGGGCCGTAGACTTCGGCCACCAGCGTCTCCAACACCGGCGGACCGGGGGGCACCTCGGCGACTTTGATGCGCGCGCCGTAACGTGCCGCAATCGGCTGGATGCGCAGACGAACCTGCTTCGCGATCTCATGGCTTTGCAGATCGCGCGCTCCCTTGGCTAGCAGATTCACCTGCATATCCGCTATGTTCGGACCCCGCCGCAGGTAGTAATGCCGGACCAGCCCGTTGAAGTTATAGGGCGACGCCGTGCCCACATAGGTCTCTATATTTACCACTTCGCGCTGCTTCTGCGTTTCCTCGGCCAGCAGTTGCGTCACGCGCGCGGTTTCCTCCAGCGTGGTTCCGTTGGGCATATCCACAATCACCTGGAACTCGCTTTTGTTATCGAACGGCAGCATCTTCACCTTCACCACGCCGAAGTAGACCAAGGACATGGAGGCCAGCAGCAGCACCACCACCCCGCCGAGAAAGCCCCAGCGCAGGAGCGATTTATGCAGCAAACCACCCATGAACCGGCGGTAGAACCGCGTTACCAGGTCTTCCCGTTCGCCTGCGTGATACCTGCCGGGTTTCAAAATGCGCACCGCCGCCCAGGGAGTGACGATGAAGGCTACCAGCAGCGAGAACAGCATGGCCGCGCTGGCGCCGATCGGGATAGGACGCATATAAGGCCCCATCAAACCGCCCACGAACGCCATGGGCAAAATCGCGGCCACCACCGCCAGTGTAGCCAGAATCGTGGGGTTTCCCACCTCATCCACGGCTTCCACCGCTACATCAAACGGCGGCCGGACCTGGTTAGCGGGCATGCGCCAATGCCGCGCGATATTCTCAACCACCACAATGGCGTCATCCACCAAAATGCCAATCGAGAAAATCAAAGCGAAAAGCGTGATCCGGTTGAGCGTGTAGCCGTACAGATAGAAAACCGTCAGCGTTAGCGCCAGGGTCACCGGAATGGCAATCAAAACGATGAACGATTCGCGAATGCCCAGCGCCAGGGCGATCAGAACGCCCACGGAGATCACCGCCAGCAGCATGTGCCACAGCAGTTCGTTGGATTTTTCCTTGGCCGTCTCGCCGTAGTCGCGCGTGATGGCCATCTCAACGCCAGAAGGAATCACGGTGCCGCGCAAGGGCTTCAAACGCTGCAACACGTCGTCAGCCACTTCCACGGCATTCGTGCCCTTGCGCTTTGCGATCGCGATGGTCACGGCCGGGTGAAAGCCTTTGCCCTGAGAGAAGCGCACGTATTGCGAAGGCTCCTCTCCGCCGTCGGAGATCTGAGCCACGTCGCTGACAAAGATCGGCTTGCCGTTATTGACGCCCGCCACCACCTTCCCCACATCGTCCGCCGTGCGCAGGAACTGGCCGGTCTCCAGCACATATTGACGATTACCGCTGGCGAACTCACCCGCTTTCATGATCCTGTTTGAAAGCCCCAGGGCGGTGGTTACCTGTAGGGGCGAAAGGCCGTAGGCATTTAACCGCGAAGGGTCCAGTGTGATCTTCACTTCGCGCCGCTGCCCCCCGATCAGCGTAACCGCTGACACATCGGGCGTCTGCTTTATGGTGTCCTCCATCTGGGCCGCGATGCGCCGCAATTCGAAGTCTCCGTAGCGCTCGCTCCACAGCGTTAGCGCCAGAATGGGAACGTCGTCAATCGACCGGGGCTTTACCAAGGGCATGGAAGCGCCCGGCGGGATCAGATCCCGATTTGCATTCAGCTTCTGGTTCAGACGTGCAATGCTCTTTTCTTCGTCCTGCCCCACCAGAAAACGGACCACCACCATCGCTTGGCCTGGGCTGGATGTGGAATAAACGTACTCCACGCCTGGGATCTCCCACAGCAGTTTCTCCATCGGCTTGGTGACGCGCTGTTCCACTTCGTGCGCCGTCGCGCCCGGCATCTGCACGAATACGTCCACCATGGGGACAATGATCTGCGGCTCCTCCTCGCGCGGCAGTTTCAACACGGCGAACAGCCCCAGCAACAGGGAGCCAACAATCACCAGCGGAGTTAGCTTTGATCCGATCCAGACTTGGGCAAACTTACCGGCGAATCCCAGTACGCGTGGTTCGCTCACGGCTTCACCTGAATAGCTGCGCCATCGGAAAGGCTGGCCGGAACCGGGAAGATCACTTTTTCACCAGCCGTGAGTCCGGAGAGTACTTCAATCCGGCCATTGGCGCTCTGCCCGGCGGTGATCAACCGCGTGTGGGCAATGCCGTTATCGGCGACCATCACGGATTGCAGTTGCCCGCGCTCCGTGACCGCCCCGGCCGGAATCGCCAACCGCGATTGGCTTCCATTTTGAAACCTGGCACGGCCAAACATACCGGAACGAACCGAGGCCAAAGCGGGCAGATCAATCTTCACGGTATAGGCACGCGAAGCCGCATCCACCGCGGGGACAATTTCGGACACGCGCGCCAACACCATGTTTGGCAGACTGTCCAGGGCAACCACCACTGGCTGGCCCGCGCGAATCGCCCCGGTTCGCGACTCTTCCACCTGCACCTCCAGACGGTAGCCGCCCTCCCGCTCCAGGGTCAACAAGGGCATCCCGGGCATAGCCAAGCTGCCGGGTTCGATCGACCGGGCGGTAACAACACCGGCGAAGGGCGCAATCACATCGGCGTAACTGCGCGTCACCTGGGCGGAGCGCACTTCCTGATCTACCTGCGCCATCTTCGCATTCAACTGCCCGCGCCGGGCCCGTGCCATCTCATAGGCTGCCTGGGCGGCCTTCAGCCTGGCCGAAGCTTCATCGAATTCCTGATTGGAAATGGACTTCTTCTGGAACAAATCCTGCATGCGGCCAAACGTCACCTGGGCCAGATCCAGATTCGCCTTGGCCCCCGCGATCGCACTATCCGCCTCCAGAAAGGTGCTGCGAACCTCATCGCGCGCGGCCTCCACGCGACGTGAGCCCACGTCCAGGTCGCGCGTGTCCAACGTCACTAGAAGCTGTCCGGCGCGCACCCGATCCCCCGCCTGAACGTTTACCGCGCGGACGTAACCCATCAGTTTCGCCGCGATCGTGGCGGAGGTCCGGGCGCGCACCGTGCCGGGCGCTTCATAGGTGGCCGGCGAGGTTTCCATGGCAGCGGTGACGGTGGATACAGCCACGGGCGGAGCCTGCTGTGCGGCGGGTTCCACTTTGGCGGCGCCTCCACAACCAGCCAGCAACAGGACGGCGGGAATCGGAATCAACCAATGCTTTGTCATTTAGTGAAAGACCTCCGAATTCTCCGTCAGGGTTCCCGCCGCCAATTCCAACATCACCGCCGCGGTGCGTTGATCGTGGATCGCAGCCAGGTAACGGGTTCGTGCTTCTAACAATGCGTTCTCAGTGCGCAGTAATTCCGTTATGTTGCTGAGCCCGTTCTCATATCGATTCTTGGTGATCCGCAGGCTCTCCGCCGCCTCTGTGATAGACGCATTCGACACTTCGATCCGCTCCGCGGCAGCGCCCAGATCGGCGTACGCACGGCGCACCTGCAAACGGATCGCGGAATCGGCGCGCCGTTGTTCCGCCTCACTCTGGCGCAGCAGCGATTGCGTTTCTTCAATTCGTGCCTTGTCGCTGAAGCCGTTGAACAGGTTCCAGCGCAGCCCTACCGACACCAGCCAATTCGCGCCTCCTTTGTTGTAAAAGTTTTGACGGTCGGCCTCGAAAGCGGCGTGCGCACCTACTTCCGGCCAAAGGCCAGTCCGCGCCGCGGCTGCTTGATTCCCAGCCAGACTTGCCGCAAGCTTCCGTTCACGCGCTTCCGGTCTCTCGCTCAGGGCGCTGCCTTCATAGTTGCCCGGTACCTGCCGCGGCAGCGCTAATGGAGTGAGTTCCGAACTCAGCGTGTGCGGAGTCTCAAGAGACAACCCCAACGCATCGTTCAGTGCGGCGCGAGCGACGTCCAGTGAGGCGGCTCGCAGGATCTGCCGCTCACGCACCCCCGCCAGGTGCACCCGGATGGAAAGCACGTCGCCATCAGTGGACATCCCCGCGCTTCGAACCGCTTCAGCGCGTGCCAGGTCGGCCTGCGCGGATTGCATGGCCTGTGCCGCCGTCTTCACCTGCTCCACGCTTAAGAGGACATCATAATAGCTGCGCGCGGTTAACGCCATGGTCTCCATGCGGGCTCGCCTCTGCTCTTCGCCGCTCAGATCCCGCATCAACTCGGCCGAACGGACGGCGTGTTTGGTACGGCCCGCATCGTAGATCGCTTGATCCGCCGTGAACTGCGACTGGAAGTTGTTCAGAAAACCGGGACGATTGAGAGGTCCGATCTGGAAATTCTGTTCGCTAAACTGATGCTGCGTCAATAAGGAAGAGAACACGTACACCGGATTGTCGCTGCGGGTCCACGACTCAGAGTAGTTGACCTTCGGCAGCATGCCGCTCCTGGCCCCCGCGATGCGGCTTTCGCTAGCCTTCGTCGCCTGAGTGGCCGCTTCCATGGCTTGGTTGTGTGTCAATGCCAGATGAACGGCATCTTTGATTGAGATCAGATCCTGCGCCCATGCGGAGAGCGGCCAAAGCGCCAAGGGGATGATTAATCTTTTCATTCGTTCTGCTATTCAGGACACAATTGCTCCGGGAACGTGACAGCTTGTCACGCTTTCTCGAGGATTGCATCTCAAGAGGTATGGAAGTATCGGCAAAATATTTAGGCGCTCAGAAGTTTGATGTCGCCGCGCGCGGACATCTCGTGATCTGCTATCAACCTATGGACAACGGCGGTTCCGATTCAGGCATGACGCCCCCGGAGTTTCTGCTGGCTTCCCTTGCCACGTGCGCCGCTTATTACGCCGCCCAGTATCTGAACGCACGCAAGCTGCGGGCGGAAGACTTACAGGTGCGGGTGAACGCGGAAAAAGCGTTGCAACCGGCGCGCCTGGCTTCGTTCCGGATAGAAGTGGAAGTCCCTGGCCTGGACCAGCGGCACCGGGATGGCATTGAGCGCGCTGTAAAAGCGTGCCTGATTCACAACACCCTTTTGGGTGCGCCAACGCTGGAAATTGTGATCCATTCACCTGCTCTCGCGCCCGCGTAAAGAAAAGCCCGTTACAATCAGGGACGGTAACGGGCATTGGAACGCGAAACTGAAATTGAACTCGCACGGCAACTGATTACGGGGCGGCCCGAGGCATTTGATCGCTTTGTTGAGCACTTCCGCGCCAAGGTTTTCCACTACACGTGGCTGATGTGCGGACAGCGCGAGGATGCTGAAGAGGTATCGCAGGAAACACTTATGAAGGTGTTTGAGAATTTTCATGATTTGCGCGAACCGGAACGGGTGCGCCCCTGGGTCTTCCAGATCGCACGGAACGCCTGCCTCTCCAAGCGCAGGAAGAGTGTTTTCGCGCCCTCGCATGAGCTGTCGTTGGATCAGTTTCTACCGGCCAGGAACGGAAACGGGGTGCAAGCCAAGCTCGAGATTGCCGACTCGGCCGCGCTTCCGGACCAGCAAGCTCTGCAATCCGAAATGGCTCATCTGCTGGATAAAGCCATCCGGGAACTACCCGAAATCTACCGGCCCGTGCTGCTGTTACGCGATATGGAGGAACTCTCCACCGCCGAGACCGCCCACATTCTGGACCTGACGGAAGACGTCGTAAAAACCCGCCTGCATCGCGCCCGATTGGCGGTGCGGCAAAAACTGGATGAAGCTTTACGCCATGCCTGACCGCGACGAGAATTGCGAACGGATCTTTGCGCTGCTCTCGGAGTACTTGAACCAGGAGCTTGCTCTGGAACGCTGCCAGGAGATTGAGGCGCACATTGCCAATTGCCCGCCGTGTGTCGAGTTCGCCGAAAGCCTTCGCAAAACGGTGGAACTGTGCCGCCGTTACCGCCCGTCAGAACTCCCGGAGCCGATGGAGAAGGCCGCCCGTCAGCAACTCCAGGACGCGTACCAAAGAATGCTGCTCGCGCGCGTCCCGTAGAGCTGAAGCGGCGGCCATCGCTGCCGGCAAGCCCATGGCGACGCTGGAGTCCTCCCACACGATACAGTAAAAACAGTGGAACAGCTTGCCATGCTCTGGGCGCCGGCCCGGAAAACCTACACTGTCGCGGAACTCAACGGCCTGATCCGTAATTTACTGGGCAGGGAGTTCGATGACGTCTGGGTGGCCGGCGAAATCTCCGGCTGCCGGGTAGTCGCCAGCGGACACTGCTATTTCACCCTCAAGGATCGCGATTCGCAGTTGAAGTGCGTCTGTTTTCGCAATTCGCTTCGTTTTTTGAAATTCAAACCGCAGGACGGCATGTCCGTGCTGGCGCGCGGAAATATTGATGTCTATGAAACCAAGGGCGAATATCAGCTCCTGGTGGACGTCCTGGAGCCCCAGGGCCACGGCGCCCTGCAGTTCGCATTTGAACAGTTGAAGAAGAAACTGGCGGCGGAGGGCCTGTTCGCTCCGGCCCGCAAGCGGCCTCTACCGAAGTTACCCCAACGCATTGGCTTGGTGACCTCACCCACCGGGGCCGTGGTGCAGGACATGATCCACGTGCTTTCGCGGCGCTTTCCCGGCTTGCACCTGCGTCTGTATCCGGCCCAAGTGCAAGGCGATGGCGCAGTGGAATCCATCTGCCGGGGCCTCGATTATTTCAGCCAGTCCGGTTGGGCCCAGGTGGTGATCGTGGCGCGCGGCGGGGGATCGCTGGAAGATTTATGGAGCTTCAACGAAGAAGCCGTCGCCCGCGCCATCGCCCGCTGTGCGGTGCCCGTCATCTCTGCCGTGGGACACGAAACCGATTTCACCATCGCCGATTTCGTGGCGGACCTCCGCGCGCCCACGCCCTCGGCCGCCGCTGAGATGGTGATCTGCACGCGGCAGGAACTGCTGGATCAAATAACGGCGGCAAATCAGAAACTGCTGCAAGCCGTACGCTACAAGATCGCCATGGCGGGCCGTCGCCTGCACCAACAAGGCGTGGACCGCGCTACCACCCTCCTGCACCGGAAAGTTGGGCGTTCCTTGCAGCGCGTGGATGAATTGGACTATGCACTGCGCGAACGCATGCGTCTGGTTTTTGAAACCCGCCGGCGGCAATTGGTGAAGCAGACCGCGCAACTGCAAAGTCTGGACCTCCGGCTGCGATTCGCGCAAGCCCGGCGGCGTCTGGAAGCGGCTGAGGCCAAGGCTTCCGTATCCATCCGCATGCGCCTTTCCCGCGCCCACGGCAGGCTGAATCCACTCACCGCGCATCTCACCCAACTCAGCCCGCTGAAGATTCTGGACCGGGGCTACGCTCTCGTAACGAATCAGGAAGGCGCCATCATCAAGCTTCCGGAACAAGCTCCG
>JBBQUE010000029.1:0-11593 GCA_038212805.1 Bryobacterales bacterium
CGGGTGCGTCGTTCCATGGGGGAGGCCTGGTGACCGGCAAGCCTGACAGTCCGCATCTGCTGGCGCCCAGGATCAAGGCGCGGATGTATTTTGGCGTTGCGGCGAATGACGACGCCAAGCAGCCAGACGCCAAGGACAAGCTGAAAGAGGCCTTCGCCGCGGCCAACGTGCGGGCGGAGGTTGAAGTCTATCCGGATGCGCAGCATGGCTGGTGCGTGCCGGATATGCCGGCGCAGAACGGCAAACCGATTTACAGCAAGCCGGATGCCGAACGAGCCTGGGCTCAGCTGCTGGCTTTATACCAGGCCGGGCTGGCGTAACCGCGGTGCGATGAAAGCCCCTTTCGACGGCCGCTTCAAGCTTCTCGCTGAAGAATATCCGGATCTCCTATTGCGCCTGCTGGGTGTCGCGGTTGAGGGGACGCCCGTGGATATCCTCCGCGAATTGCAGCTCGACCCGGTGCTGGTGGATCACGTATACCGGGTGGGTGAGGGCGCCGCGGCCCGCCTGGTGCATTTTGAGGCCGTCACCAGCTGGCGTTCCAAGCGGATTCCTTTATTGGCCTTGTACCACTTTCTATTGCGGCACAAGTTCAAACTGCGGGTGGAAAGCTACGTCCTGCTGATGGCGCGGAAATACGTCCCTAAGACCCTGCCGGATAGAATTATGTACGAAGAGGACGACGGCCTGCGGATTGAGACGCCGTACCGGGTGATCCGGCTGTGGGAGATCGATCCGGCAATTGCATTTCAAGCCGGGTGTGAACCACTGCTGACGTGGGTTCCGCTGCTCAAAGGCGGACTGGCGGAGTTCCAACGGGCGGCGGAGAGGATCGAGGAACTGCTGGAGCGGCCTGGGGAAGCGCCGTATCGGGTAGAGGCGATGGTGAGCGATATTGCCGCGCTGGCAGTGCTGGTTTACGATAAAGATACGATCAGCCGGTTGCTGGAAAGGCTGAGGAGGAAGACCATGCTGACTACGGATTTGTTTGTCGACACGTGGCTTTACAAGGATGGCGTGGCCGCGGGCGTCGCTGTGGGGAAGGCCGAAGGGAAGGCCGAAGGTGAGGCGCACGGAATCCTGGATGGCAAGCGGCAGTCGCTCCGGCTGGCACTGAAGAAAAGGTTTCCCATGATTGGAACTGCGCCTGAGATCGACCGGGTGGATGGGTCGGAAGCCCTCGACAACCTGCTGTTGGCGATCCTCGAAGCGGAGACGGCGGGCGATGCTCAGGCCGCGATCCATGCCGCGTTGCGCACAAATTAGCGCTCCATGGACGTATACCAGAAGCGGGCGGTTTGCGACAAGCCGCAGGTCCATCGCGATTCTGGACAGAGAAGGAAGAAGCGCTCCGCTGCTTCACGAATCAGGTGGTTGTGGGACGCTGGGAACTGGTGCCTCCTCCGACGGGGCAGGAGTTAAATCGCACGACAGGAGAGCACCGGTGATGGACCCCTTCCGGCCGCCGGCTAAATAGTGAACGGCCAAGTGCAGTTCGCCAAGTCGCCGATGTGATTCAAAGTCACGTCCGCGGGCGGGTATTGAGCAACCGCTTTCAGATCCATCGCATAGTGCCCCTGCCGCACGAAAACCGTCGTCAGGCGTTCCTTCCACACCGCTTTCATGGCCGTCAGCAAGCGGATTTTATCGTCCATCATGACGTAGTGATCCGCCGGAAAGCGCGCCTCCACATCCTCCAGTTCGTGCTCTTTATGCACGTAGATCAGGGCATTTCCATCAAACAGCTCATAGAGGCCAGCTTTATATACCTTGCGCGGCTGGAACACCACGTCGCCGTCGGACAGAATCACGGGCGTGCCCCATTGCCTGACATGCTCCACTGCATCCAACGACCCTGGATATAGCCGGTTTGCGAACGGATAGCTAAGCAGGAAGAACGAAACAGTGAGTAACTGGGGCGACCGGGGACGCTCCAGCCGGTATCGCTGAAGCGCCCCCAGGTAATCCGCATAACCGATCTCGGTGCGGATGGTTTCGAATATTTCCCAATAGCGGCGCGCCTCATCCTGGCCTACCGTAAAATCCAGATGCCGCCGCAGATCGGCAGTCACCCGGTCGTTATCCAGCAACGTGTTATCCACGTCGAAAAGAAACACCACGCTGGGATCGGACATGTCTACGCGACGGTGATCTGGGCGCTCAGGTAAACATCTTGGATGGTCTGCAGCAGGCGCGCGCCCTCAGCCATGGGGCGTTGGAACGCCTTGCGCCCGGAGATCAGCCCGGTTCCGCCCGCGCGCTTGTTGATCACGGCAGTGGTCACGGCTTCCTCGAAATCGTTCTTTCCGGATGCGCCACCGCTGTTGATCAGACCCGCGCGCCCCATGTAGCAGTTGGCAACCTGATACCGGCACAGATCAATGGGATGGTCGCTGGTGAGCTCCGTATAAATGCGTTCGTCCAGCTTGCCATAGCTGGAGTTGCCGGTGTTCAGTGCCTTAAATCCGCCATTATTTTCGGGCAGCTTCTGCTTGATGATGTCGGCTTCAATGGTGCAGCCCAGGTGATTCGCCTGGCCCGTGAGATCGGCCGAGACATGGAAATCTTTCTCCGGGGTCTTGAAAGCATTGTTGCGCAAATAGCACCACAGCACCGTGCCCATGCCGAGTTCGTGCGCGTACGCAAACGCCTGGCTGACTTCCACAATCTGGCGCGTGCTCTGTTCCGAACCGAAATAAATGGTGGCCCCCACCGCCACCGCACCCATGTCGTAGGCCTCCTTGATGGTGCCGAACATGATCTGATCGAACTTGTTCGGGTACGTCATCAGCTCATTGTGGTTGATCTTCACCAGGAACGGGATCTTGTGTGCGTACTTGCGCGCCACCATGCCCAGCACGCCATAAGTGGAGGCCACCGCGTTGCAGCCGCCTTCAATGGCCAGCTTTACAATATTTTCGGGATCGAAATAGGCCGGGTTCTTGGCAAAGCTGGCCCCAGCGGAGTGCTCAATGCCCTGATCCACGGGCAAAATCGACAGGTAACCGGTGTCGCTCAGTCGGCCCGTGTGGAACATCCGCCGCAGGTTGCCCAGCACGCGGTTGTTGCGGTCAGAGATACCGAAGATGCGGTCCAGGAAGTCAGGGCCCGGAACGTGCAGATGTTCCTTGCTGATCTTGGGGCTGTGGAACGAGAGCAGGCTTTCCGCCTTCGCGCCGAGCAGTTGCTCGATATTGGTGGTTGCGGGAGTCATGATTCACTAATAGAATACCGGATCTCAATGCGACAAGGCTTTCACGAACTCATAAAGGAAGGTCTGCCCTTCGTAAAAGGAACGCACCAGCATCCGCTCATCCCGGCCATGTGCGCGCACGTCGTCACGGTCGATAAAGAAGCCCTGCACGCCGTAAGTAGGAATGCCGGCGATGCGCAGATACTTTCCATCGGACCCGCCCACCGCCATGGAAGGCACCGCGATCACACCTGGCCACATGGTGTCGGTAATGCGGGTGAAGGTCTTCATGATGTCGGGCCGCAGGGGAGACGCGGGGCTTGCGCCTTCGTTCACGCTGACGGTAATTTTCACCTGATCGTCCGCCACCAGTTTCGTCAGTTCGGCTATTACACGCTCGGCGGAATCGTCCGGAAGCAAGCGGCAATTCACGTTGGCGGCAGCCAGTTGCGGCAGGGCGTTGGTGGCGTGGCCGCCTTCGAGCAGAGTAGCGACGCAGGTGGTGCGCATCATCGCATTGAGCGGTGCGGATGCGGTGGATACGCGGCGCATGGCTTCACGATCGCCGTCGGCCACCCGCGTCATGTCCGCGGCCATGTCAGGCGCTGCCGTTTTCGCCGCTTGCCGGAAATACTCGCGGGTGATTTCGTTCAGCTTCGGGTCAAACTGGAAAGTGGCCAATTTATGCAGGGCCCCAGCCAGGTGATAGATGGCATTGTCCGGAACCGGGCGCGCGCTGTGGCCGCCTTTGTTCCTGACTTCCCAACGCAGATTCAGGAACTGCTTCTCAGCCAGTCCGATCTGGTGCTCCACGTGCTTTCCATTCACCAGAATGCCCCGCGCCCCTTCATTGATCGCGAATTCAGAATCGATCAGTTCGCGGTGGTTTTTCAGCAGCCAATCCACTCCGTTGTAGGGCCCGCCACCTTCTTCGTCCGCCGTCAGCGCCAGAATCAGATCCCGGTCTGGCCGGTATCCCTCGCGCTTGTAGCGCAGCAGCGTAGCCACCCAAACGGCAGCCTGCGCCTTGTCGTCCGAAGTGCCGCGACCGTAGAAATAGCCGTCCTTTTCGAGGAACACGAAAGGGTCGAAACTCCAGTCCTCGCGCTTGGCCTCCACCACGTCAATGTGGGCCAGAAGTAGAATGGGCTTGCGCGCGCCCGTTCCGTGATAGCGTACGATCACGTTCGCCTTGCTCGGGATCGCCCCGCCTACAAAAATATCGGATTCGGGGAACCCGGCTGCTTTGAATCGGGCAGCGACGGATTCGGCGATCGGCGTGGTCGCCCCGGTGCTGAACCCGGACTTCACCTCAATCATCTCTTTATAGATTTCCCGCGCCAGCCGTTGATCGGCATCCGCGGGCATGTTCCCGGCGGCCCAGGCGGCCAGGCAGAATAGCGGTAAGAAGGCAAGACGCATGGCGTCATTGTGGCACAATCGAGATTCCAGATGACCTTGATGAATCGGACAGAGATGTACAGGCGGATGCGGGGCCATGGCCGCCAATGGGACATGATCGTGGTGGGCGGCGGCGCTACGGGCGTGGGCGTTGCCATTGATGCCGCGGCGCGCGGTTATGACGTTCTGCTACTGGAACAAAGCGATTTCGGAAAGGGGACATCCAGCCGCAGCACGAAGCTGGTCCACGGCGGAGTGCGCTACCTGGAACAGGGCAACATTTCCCTGGTGATGGAGGCGTTGAAGGAGCGTGGCCTGCTGCTGAAGAACGCCCCCCACTTGGTGCATGACATGGGTTTCGTGGTTCCCAATTATGACTGGTGGGAGGCTCCGTTCTACGGTTTGGGGCTCAAAATTTACAACCTGCTGGCGGGCAAATACGGGTTCGGATCGTCCCGCATTCTAACCAAGGAAGAGACCCTGGAGCGCCTGCCGACGCTAAAAACGGAAGGCCTGCGCGGCGGGGTGATTTATTACGACGGGCAGTTTGACGATTCGCGCCTGCTGATCAACATGGTGACGACCGCGTTTGAAAAGGGCGCTACCCTGTTGAATTACGTGAAGGTGGCGGGCCTCACCAAAAGCGAGGAAGGATTCGTGGACGGTGTGGTGGCGCGCGATGCTGAATCAGGCGTGGAATTCGAAGCCAAAGCCAAAGTGGTGATTAACGCCACGGGCGCGTTTGCCGATAGCGTCCGTGCCCAGGCGGAGAGCGGAATCACGCCGCTGATCGCGCCCAGCCAGGGTATCCATCTGGTCTTCGATCGATCTTTCCTGGCCGGCGACAGCGCGATTATGGTGCCGCACACCAGTGACGGACGGGTGATGTTCGCAATCCCATGGCATAACCATACCGTGATCGGGACTACCGACACACCCATCGCGGAGGCCACTCTGGAACCGGTCGCTTTCGAAAAAGAGATCGAGTTTATTCTCTCCACGGCTTCGTTATACCTGGCGAAGAAGCCCACGCGGGCCGACGTGCTGAGCGTGTTCGCGGGCATCCGTCCTCTGGTCAAGGCAGGCGGAGGCGGCAACACCGCGGCGCTTTCGCGCGACCATACCATCCACATCGATCAATCCGGGCTGCTGACCATCTGTGGCGGCAAGTGGACCACCTATCGGCACATGGCGGAAGATTGCGTGAACCAGGCGGCGGTGCTGGCATTCCTGCCGGAAAAGGAATGCGTCACCAGCCACCTGAACATCCACGGTTCCCACGCCAGCGCGGCGAAGTTCGGGGAACTGGCGGTGTATGGATCAGACGCGCTGTCCATCCAGGCGCTGATGGCGGAGAATCCGGAACTCTCGGCTCCGTTGCATCCGGACCTTCCCTACACCGGTGCGGAGGTGGTTTGGGCGGCCCGCAACGAAATGGCCCAGACGGTGGAAGACGTTCTGGCGCGGCGCACGCGGGCGCTGTTTTTGAACGCGCGGGCGGCGTTGCAGATGGCCCCCGCGGCTGCCAGGCTGATGGCGGACGAACTCGGGTTAGACAGCGATTGGCAGGCGGCGCAGTTGCAAGCCTTCGAAGGGGTGGCTCGCAATTATGTTCTTGGCTAGCGTTTGGGGCTTGGTTGGCTTCGTTTTTTCAATCGCGCTGATCGGTGTCGTCCTGGGAATTTCGCTGGCGGAGATCCCGGATCTCTCGCGCCGCATAGTTCCTTTCAGTGGCGGCGTTCTCACCGGGATCGCCTGCTTCTGGATTCTTCCTGAGATTGCGGAACAGGTTAGCTGGGTGGTGGCTTTAGCGGGGGCCGGGGCGGGCTTTGGCCTGCTTTGGACTATCGATCGTTTTCTACATCCCGTTTGCGAGGCGGATAGCCTGCAGGGGTTCGCCGGCCCTTTGCTGGCTGCGTCCAGCGTACATAGCTTTTTCGACGGATGGAGCCTGGCGGTGGCGCAGAGCGGGCCTTCGAATGGCTTCCGGACCGCGCTGCTGCTGGGCGTCGCGGCCCACAAACTGCCCGAGGGGCTTGCCCTGGGCGTGCTGCTATTGGGGGCGACGGGCTCGGCATGGAAGGCCGGGTCCAGCGCGTTTCTGGTTCAATCGACTATGTGGCTGGGCGCATTGATGGCTTTGTTTTTAGCCAGCCATCTTTCCGCGTACGGTGCCAGCGCGCTGCTGGCCGTGGCAGCCGGTGTCTTCGTTTACTTGGGCTACCACGCTGTCGAGGGCCAGGCGCACCAGCGGGGCTGGGGCAACGCGATGGTACCCGCCGCGCTTGGGGCGGCCGGGGCTGCTTTGCTGAAGTTGCTCCCCGGCGCATAGGGGACTGGCGCCTGATGGTTCACTGCAACCTGGCGTATTCCGCTTTAGCTTGCTGAAGAATCGGAATGTCGAGGTCGGCGTCTTTCCAGAGTGTGAGGAGATCCTCGTACGCAGCCCTGGCCTTGGTCTTATCTCCCGACACAGCGAGCGCTCGGCCTACTTGCAAGCGCGCCAGCGGGCCTACGGGATCGCTGAAAGCGATGGCCGGATGGTCGAGGATCTTCCGGAATTCCCTGGCGGCTTCGGCTCCCTGGTTTGCGGCCAGATAGGCTGTGCCGCGCACGTAGGCCGGATAAAGATTTCCAAAGAACCCAAACCAACTGCCCGGCATGGCGACATCATAGGGAGCGGCGATTTGTAGTAGTTCAATGGCGTGGGATCGCTCACCCTGGTTTATCGCCAAAAGCGCGCGAAGCGTTGGCAGGTAGGTGAATCGGACTACGGTATCCTCTGGGAAGCGCCTTTCCAGATCGTTCGTGAGTGCTTGCGACCGCGCAGCATTTCCCGAGAGCGCCAGCGCAAAGGCGGCACCATATTCCACATCCCGGCCCTTGGAAAGCTCCAGTGCTGCCATCACGTTTCGCCTGGCCTCGGGCGCATTCCCGAAAAACGCCTCTCGCACTGCTGCTCCAGCTTCGTACATAGCCGCTCCTTCACGCTGTCCAGTCTGCTTGGCCAAATCCCCTGCACGCCTTGACATCCTCCTGGCCTGCCGCAAGTGACCGGAAAAGGCCAGGACAGAAGCTTCTTGATTGGAGATCCAGTCCTCCACTCCGGATTTTTCAGCTCCCAACGCCGCCGCGCGCTCCATTCCTGCCTTGTCGCCCTTTAGAAAAGCGATGTAATAGCGCAGGACCAAAAACTCAGGGACCTCGAGTTTACGCTCTGAGGCTCGCTGAATGGTCTGCTCGGCTTCGCCCAGGCGGTGCAGGAAAACATAAGCCCAAGCAAGATTGACATACCCGGGGGCAAAGTCCGGATCGATCTCAAAAGCGCGTTTGCCTTCTTCGATTGACTTTTCATATTTACCCAATACTGGGTAAAGCGACGACAAAAATCCGTGGGGCTCCCTAGCCCGAGGATAAGTTCGGGCCCACAATTCGAGGGTTTGTCGCGCCTTTTCCAGGTTTCCCGTTACCTGTAAGTCGTAGGACGCATCGATGAAGAACTTCTCCCGATCACTGGTGCGATCCCGCAACTGATAGGCTTTGCGGGTGCTTTCCGCCGACAGGACAGACTCTCCAATATCGCCGTATTTCCTCCCCAGTAACGCGTGCGCCATTGCAAAATTGGGGTCGATTTCAATGGCGCGCTTGAGTAGTGGTACAGCGGCGGTTGGCCCGGCCGAATAGGCGACCCTCCAGGCCGCGCTAAAGGCTCTGAAGGCTTCGAGCGATGGCGTGGTTGCCTCGGCGAGAGGAATCTCGTGCTTCTGGACGGTGGCTAGAGATTCGCCGGCTCGGGTTCGGAATCTACTGGCCATTTGACTCAGGGAATTCAGAACATCTTCCTTTCTGGCTGCTTGCACCTGTTCCTCATCGAGGATGTCTCCGGTGCGGCAGTTCTTGGCGCGCAGCCCCAAGACATACTGGTTTCCGAGACTGGCAATCGAGCCATTGAGGACAGCGGCGCTTGCGGTTCGCTCGCAGACTTCCTTAGCGATCTCCGGAGTAAGCGGGGCATCCGCCGGCTGGCCCATCATACGCAACGCTTTCCGAATCTGCTCGTCGGAGAGGAGGCTGAGGAAAGGCGACTGTCCAAGCTGTATCGCCAAGCCTTGACGAAGCGTCCCGTCAAATACGGCGTCGCCCGTCGTGTTTACAAAATCTGCGAGGACAATCGTATCCTTGTCCGTGAGTTTTGGCGTAGGGTGAAGATAGAAGTAAGCCCCGCCGAGGGACGTCAGCATGATCGCGGTAGCGGGGACGATCCACTTCCAGCGTTTTGTGAGGTCGCTTGGGGCGGGCTTACCGCTTGCGACCGCCCGCCCCGAATCCGTACTCCGCTTCAGGCGCTGTAGGTCGGCGCGAATCTCCGAAGCGTTTTGGTATCGAAGGTCGCGATCTTTTTCGAGACACTTGTCGATGATGCGCTCCAGTTCCGACGGGACCTTGGGATTCAGGCGCACTGGAGCTACGGGAACATGGTTGAGAATGGAATCGAATATCGCTCCCGAGCTCTCCCCGCGAAACGGCAGCTTCCCCGTGGCCATTTCATAGAGCACCACCCCGAACGAAAACAAATCTGTGCGCGCATCCAGATCCTTGGCGAAGACCTGCTCCGGTGACATATACGACACGGTCCCCACCACCGTGCCGGTGCCGGTCAGGTGGTCTTCGAGGGTGCGCGTCGCGCCCGCCGTTTCGCCGGCACTCGCGCGACGGTCGAGGATGGGACCGGCTTTCGCCAAGCCGAAATCGAGAATCTTGGCATGACCGCGCATCGTCACGAAAATGTTCGCTGGTTTAATATCCCGGTGGGTGATGCTTTCGGTATGCGCCGCGTCGAGTCCGTCGCAGATCCCGATTCCAAGTGCTATCAGCTCTTCCGTTTCGAGCGGCCGTTCGGCGATGCGGTGCTTGAGCGTCTCACCGCCCAGATGCTCCATGACGATGTACGCGCGCCCGTCCTGTTCGCCGATGTCATAGATAGTGCAGATGTTTGGATGATTCAACGCCGAAGCCATGCGCGCCTCTCGTTGAAAACGGCTGACGGTCCGTGCGTCTCGAGCGAATTCATCAGGTAGAAATTTAAGCGCCACGAACCGGTGCAGGCGGCTGTCTTCGGCCTTGTAGACCACGCCCATTCCACCGCCGGCTAGTTTCTCCATAATGCGGTAATGCGAGATCGTCTTCCCGATGAGGATGTCGTGAGAAGAAGCCAGAGCCCTCGCGGCCACTTCTATCGCTGGATTCTCGAGGAACATTCGGGCCTTCTGATCCGATGTCAACAGGGAACGGACTTCGCGCTCGAGCGCCTCATCGCCCTCGCAGGCGTCGCGCAGACAGGCGTCGCGATCTTCGGGCGGACGGTCCAGCACCCTCTGCAGTATGTCATCCACTTGTCTCCAGCGCTCAGAGTCCATCCGGGATCCCGCCACTCAGTTCGCGGTACAGCCAAGCCTTGGCCGCCCTCCAGTCGCGCTTCACGGTGATAGTCGATACTTTGAGCACCTCCGCCGTCTCCTCCACGCTGAGTCCGCCAAAGAAGCGCATCTCGACAACCTGCACCTTGCGCGGATCGATCCGTGACAACGCGTTCATGGCGTCGTCGAGCACCACCAGGTCCAGGTCCTGGTCGCCGCCCACGACCGCTGCTTCCTCGAGCGAGACATGCTGCACGCCACCTCCGCGTTTCAGGTTATGGCGGCGCGCATGCTCCACCAAAATGCGCCGCATTAACTGCGCCGAAACGGCGAAAAAGTGGGCGCGATTCTGCCACTTCATGCGCTTGTAGTCCACCAGCCGCAGGTAGGCCTCATTGACCAGGGCTGAGGTTTGGAGACTGTGGCCGGGGCGCTCTCGATTCATGTAACGCCGCGCCAGGCTGTGGAGTTCGTCATAAACGATGGCGGTGAGGCCCTCGAGCGCGCTCTGGTCGCCGTCGCTCCAGGCGAGGAGCAGAGTGCTTATGTCGCCCATTTCCGGTTTATCCGCCGCCGCGCTCTCCATCCCTCTACCGAGTGTATTATACGCCGCATGATCCGCTCGTAGCCCATCCTGCGCCTATAAGAGTAGAGGAATAAAGCCATATGCTCACTCAACATAAGTTGATAGTTTCGCTCACGGTTGTTCTGTTCAGTTTTTGCGCTAGCGCCAGCCCGATAGTGTATGTAATCAACGGTAATGGACAATTTGGCACGGTAGATCTTGGGACTGGGGCTTTTCATCAAATCGGTTCCAATACGCTGGAGGGATCAAGCGGGTTGGTTCCGGGGCCGAATGGATCTTTGCTTACTCTCGCCTTCTCTGGCGATCTGGACAGGATTAACCCTGCCACGGGCATCGCCTCCGTCCTTGGTAAATCGGGGTTGGGCGACTGTTCGAACTTCCCGGCCTCCCCCTGTGGACCAACCTCGGCGAACGCTTTCGGCAAACTAGGAGAAACTCTCTATGCCACCGATTACGCCAACAATCTTTATAGAGTTAACCAGACGACCGGCGCTGCGACGTTGATTGGGCTTACCGGTATTCCGAGTCTTCCGTTTATCCCTGGGACTGTTGTTAACGGATCTCTCAATTTCTTTGACGAGAATCTGTTCGGCGCAGACGGAAAGCTGTACGCGACTTTCGACGCCGGGATGCATGACTTCGCAACTTCGGTAAACACGACAGTGATTTCTCCGAATCTCTATCAGATCAATCCCTCGACAGGACTTGCGACGCTGGTCGGCCCCACGGCCCTAGGTCTCACCGCGGTGGTGAGCGTGAACGGCACGGTTTACGGTTTCACCTTTGATGGGGACACGAGTCAGGCGGTCACTCTCAACCTGGCGAACGGTAATACCAGCTTCTTGAGACACCTTGACCCGGCGGCCGGATTTATTGGCGGTGCGGCCGCAGTGCCGGAGCCGGCTTCGCTCGCATTAGCCGGCTTCGGATTAGCCGCGATTGCCCTTCGTAGACGGCGCACGAGCATTTGCAAGCGCGCGAGGGGATACTTGCTCA
>JBBQUE010000030.1:0-11530 GCA_038212805.1 Bryobacterales bacterium
GCGTCAGGTTGTTGGTAAGCGCGGAATAGTTGGTGCTTCCCACCACGGAATTGGCGGTGGGCAAATACGGCAGGAAGAATCGTGCCTGTGGCGAAATGGCGCTGGCCGGTATCACATTGCCGGGATACGGCAGACCCGTCAATGGATCCTTTATTTGCAGCGGCTTACTACCTTGCAACAGTCGCGAAAAATCCCCGGTGCGCTGCGCGTTGCTGGGCACTACGTTGTTGAAATCCACGCCTTGCAGAAAGCCGGTGCGTTCCCAATCGGCGAAGAAAAAAGTCTTATTCTTCAAGATGGGTCCGCCGAAAGTAGAGCCGTATTGATTCCGCCGCAGTGGTTCGTTTTGGAGGCTGCTTCCCACCGGCGGCAGATAGAAGAAAGTGCGCGCGTCGAAGACCGAATTGCGCAGAAATTCAAACAGGCTGCCATGAAACTGGTTGCCGCCGCTCTTCATGGTCACGTTCACCATGTTCGGCGTATGGCCGTATTCCGCCGCCATGTTCGCGCCTTCCACCTTGAACTCCTGCAGCGAATCCACATCGGGTTGAATAAGGGTTCCGCCGATCTGCATCTCAGTAATGAAGGCCCCATCCAATGACCACCCGGTGGCATTCTGCGCGCCGCCATTAATGTTCACCGCCACCACCGACGCCCGGATAGAACTGCCGCCCGTGCGCGTTCCCTGGCCGCCCGGGTTGTAAGTGGCCCCGGGAACCAGACTGGTTAACTGCCAGAAACTGCGTCCGTTCAACGGCATGTGCTCTACCGATTGCGTGTTCACAACTTGGCCCACCGATGCGCTGGCCGTATCCAGCATGGGCGCTACGGCGTCCACGGTTAGGCTTTGATCCACCTGCCCAATCTCAAGCTTGGCGTTGATTTGCGCCCGTTGCGCCACCAGCAGCTCCATGTCGGTGACGATGAAGGCCTTGAATCCGGCTGAGCGGAACGTCAAAGTATAGTGCGCCGGAGGCAGGTCGGGAATCACGTATTCGCCGCTGCTGTCGGTAGTGGCGGTTCTCACTAACTGGGTGTTCTTGTTCCTGGCCTCTACCGTGGTTCCAGGTACCATCGCGCCCGTGCCATCGGTGACGCTTCCGGTCAACGTAGCATGCGAAATCTGTGCGCCCAGCGTGCCCGCGCTGCACAGCAGCAGGGCAACCAGCGTGAACCGTGATACCCGATTCGTGGAATACAAGCGCCCCCCCCTACCGTGCTACCAGAGACTTGGTGTGGAGGCATCGTATCACATTGGTCCTCTATCGCAGTTCGCGGATCCGCAAATTCCTGAACATAATCAACGAGAACTGATCATGTAATTGCAACCCGATGGGTCCGGTCTTGGGACGCAGCGGATCACCCGCATGCTCCGCCACCACGCGGCCATTCAGGCGGATGGTGATCTTGTCATTGCGGGACCCGATCTCCATCTTGTTCCAGTCGTCTTCACGCTGGGAATCCTTCGGCGAATCCACGAAGCCATAGATGCTGCCACTGGGATGCCGGTCGGGGAAACGGTTGTTGATCTGAATCTCGTAGCCCATTTTTGAGGGCGTGCGCTTATAATCCGGCGGGGTAGTCACGCCCCATTTCGCCCGGGTCGGGTCGCGCAAGGAAACGCCGCTATTGCCGGAAGTCTTGGTCCAGTATTCCAATTCCAGATCGAACTCGCCAAAGTCGTTGCGCACCGTGTACAGCCAGGATTGCGTATCCACCCATGCCTTGAATTGCAGCGGCGTGGGAAGCGGCCCCCCGGGTACAAGCATCTTCCGCAGGTCGCCCGTTCGCTGCCCCAGCAAACTTCCATCCGCCATCACGGTCCATTGGCCGTCGCCGATTACCTCCCATCCATCCAGGTTTTTCCCGTTAATGAGGGGCTTCCAGTCGGCGGCGGAGAGGCTGCCAAGACAGAACAGAGCCACCGCAATAATCGATTGCATACGCACAGAACGGGAAACGCAAATTCGAGCCATGCCTCAGTGTCTCTTATCGAAGCACGGGGCGGGCGACGACATGGAGTTTAAGCCTGCGGACAGGGCGTCCGGCCCAATAATTCATTAATCGACGTCCAAATCTCGTTCCGGAACGCCTCAAAGTTGGTCATCTTCAACACATATCTCGATGCGCCGCCCCGCTCCGCGCTACCGCGGTCCTTAGGCGAGTCGGAGGAAGTCAGAATGGCGATGGGAACTTGAGCAAACCTCTCATCCATCCTTAATTTTTTCAGCACTTCCACGCCATTCATGCGCGGCAGGCTGAGGTCCAGCAGGATAAGGTCGGGAGGAGCCATCCTCGACAGCAGCTGCATGGCATTCTCACCGTCGGCTGCATGGCAAAGATCGACCTGGAGTCCATACTCCGCCAGAACCATGCGGATCAGAAACACGTCAGCGGGGTTATCCTCCACCGTCAGGATGGACGTACGCCGGACTAAAGACAGCATCGCTTACGGCCCAAGACCCCTCCTGCTAAGTTTCCAGGGCAAGTCGCTGGCCATTTGTAAGCGTCATGGAAACCGGGACCAAAAAAAACGGCGCGGAGATCACTCCGCACCGTCTTCCATGCCTCACCAGGAAAATAAAAGCTACCGCAACTATAGCTTAGCGGTGTGCGAATCTTCGTGCTCGGCCAACCATTGGGTGACTTCAGCGTGGGCCTGTTCGCGAGCTAACCCGTACTTTTCCTGTAACTTACCGGCCAATTTGTCGTGGTGTCCGTCGATCATCGTCAAATCGTCGTCTGTCAACTTGCCCCACTTCTCTTTGACGGAACCTTGCAACTGCTTCCATTTGCCGCTAAATTGATCCGAGTTCATGTCAGTCTCCTCCCTTACATTGCCTGCACGCAATGTGCCAGAGCATCACGAAGCTCTGGAGGCCTTCGATAAGGCCTCGGCAAGGTCAATTCTTCACTGGCAAGGTAAACTCTTCCGTTTTAAACCTCTTTACCGCTGATTCCCTTTCAGAATCTTTTTCCTCAGACGGATCGATAACGGAGTAACCTCAACGAACTCGTCATCCCGGATAAACTCAATCGCCTGTTCCAACGTCAGCAGCCGCGGCGGCACCAGCCGGATAGCTTCATCCGATCCCGAAGCCCGCATATTGCTGAGCTTCTTTTCCTTCACGATATTCACCGTCAGGTCAGAATCGCGCGAGTTCTCGCCCACAATCATGCCCTCATAAACCTCAGTGCCGGGATTGATGAACAGCTCGCCGCGCTCCTGCAGGTTGAACATGGCGTAGCCGGTCGCTTTGCCGGCCCGGTCCGAAACCAGCGATCCCGTCGGACGCGTCGCAATATCGCCCTGCCACTCAATGAACCCATGGAACAGCGAGTTCATGATCGCCGTACCCTTGGTATCGGTCATCATTTCACTGCGCAGCCCAATCAACCCGCGCGAAGGAATCAGGAATTCCAACCGCACCCGGCCGGACCCGTGGTTGATCATCTTTTCCATCTTGCCCTTGCGCGTGCCCAGCTTTTCAATCACCACGCCCACGAAGTTTTCCGGGCAATCGATGGTCAGCAGTTCCAGCGGTTCGTTGCGCTTGCCGTCGATCATCTTGGTCAGAATTTCAGGCTTGCCCACCATCAGCTCAAAGCCTTCGCGCCGCATCATTTCAATGATGATGGCCAGCTGCAACTCGCCCCGGCCCATCACTTTGAAAGCGTCCGGACCCCCGGCCTCTTCCACCTTGATCGAAACGTTGGTCAGCAGTTCCCTGTCCAGGCGGTCCCGCAGATTGCGCGAGGTCACAAAATGGCCTTCGCGCCCTGAAAACGGCGACGTGTTAATCGTAAACGTCATCGCAATCGTCGGCTCGTCAATCTGGATATGCGCCAGGGGAACCGGGTTATCCAGGCTCGAAACCGTCTCGCCGATGGTGATGCCCTCCACCCCCGCGATCGCCAGCACCTGTCCCGGATGGCCCTCGGTCTCGTCCACGCGCCGCAGTCCCTCGAACGAATACATTTTGGTGATGCGCGTCTTGTGATGGCTGCCGTTCAGCTTGCAGACGGTCACTTCGTCCCCATTGCGCAGCGTGCCGGAGAACACCCGCCCAATCGCCAGGCGGCCCAGATACTCGCTGTAATCCAGGTTGGCTACCAGCAGTTGCAGCACCGCATCCGGATCACCCGTGGGCGCGGGAATGTGCTGCACAATGGCCTCGAACAGCGGCTGCAAATCCGTTGAGTCATCCGTCAGATTTATCTTCGCGATCCCGGCCTTTGCGTTGGTATAAATTACCGGAAAATTCAGTTGATCTTCATGCGCGTCCAGATCGATGAACAAGTCGTAAATCTCATCCAGCACTTCCGGAATGCGCGCATCCGGCCGGTCGATCTTGTTGATCACCACAATCGGGGGCAGCTTCGCTTCCAGTGCTTTCATCAGCACGTAACGCGTCTGCGGCAGCGGGCCTTCGCTGGCATCCACCAGCAGCATCACTCCATCCACGATCTTCAGCGCCCGCTCCACTTCGCCGCCGAAGTCGCTATGGCCCGGCGTGTCCACAATGTTGATCTTCACGCCGTGATACCGCACGCCCGTGGTCTTCGCGAGAATCGTAATTCCGCGCTCCCGCTCCAGGTCGTTCGAGTCCATTACCCGGTCGGCAACCTGCTCATTGTCCCGGAAAATCCCGCTTTGTTTCAGAAGGGCGTCCACCAGCGTGGTCTTCCCGTGATCTACGTGCGCAATAATAGCGATGTTTCGAAGTGCTTGGTTTTGAATTGTGTTCATTCGGATATGGACCAGTCTCCCGCCGGTCCCGATCGGGGGTCATTCTTTCCAACGGATTAAGCGTGTACTGGCTGGTTTACCAGGGTAAGCCAGCCAAAGGTGTCGGGGGTAGCGCCCTTAACAATATCGAAGAACGCGCGCTGGATCATTTCCGTCACCGGACCTCGCGATCCGCTACCAATCACAATGCGGTCAACCGATCGAATCGGCGTAACTTCAACAGCCGTACCGGAGAAAAATACTTCGTCCGCGATATACAGCATTTCGCGCGGTACCAAGGTCTCCACAATCGGAATCCCCAGCCCCTCCGCGATCTTTACAATCGTGTCTCGCGTGATGCCCGGTAATACCGAAGCGCCCAGTGGGGGAGTAATAATCTTCCCATCGCGCACCAGAAAAATGTTCTCGCCAGAGCCTTCACTCACATACCCCGCATCGTTCAACGCGATTCCCTCGGAATAGCCGTTTATGTGCGCTTCCATGCGGATCAGCTGCGAGTTCATATAGTTCGCCCCGGCTTTCGCCAAGGCCGGCAGCGTGTTCGGCGCAATCCGCGTCCAACTGGAAACGCACACGTCCACGCCCTGCGACAGCGCTTCGTCGCCCAGATACTTGCCCCATTCCCAGCAAGCCACGTAGACTTCCACTGGATTGTTAAACGGCAGCACACCCATATCGCCATAGCCCCGCAAAGCAATCGGGCGGAAATAACAAGACGTCATCTTGTTCACCCGCACCAGCTCCACCATGGCCTCCACCAGATCGTCCACCGTGTATTTGAAATCCATGCGGTAGATCTTGGCGGAATCGCACAGCCGCCGGGCATGCTCGCGCGCGCGAAAAATAGCTGGACCCTGCTCCGTCTCATAGCACCGGACGCCCTCAAATACCGAACTTCCATAGCTGGTAACGTGTGCAAGAACGTGGATCGTGGCTTCCTCCCAGGGAATCATCTTCCCGTTGTGCCAGATCTTTGCGGTGGGCTTCAACATGCTGTAATTATAGCCTTAGAAGCGGTGGGCAGACACGCATGCGTCCCAAACCGCCGGAGGAACCTAATGAAGCACACGATTTCAACTACATTTTTGGCAGGCATGCTCAGCCTTTCCGCTTTCGGTCAGATAAAAACTTTGCGGCCGGGCTGGAATCTGTTCTCACCTCAGCAGGACGTCCAACTGGGAAAGGAGGCTGCCACCCAGGTCCAACAGAAAATGCCGGTGGTGCACAATCCGGAAGTTGATGCCTACCTTAATTCCATGCTGGATCGCCTGAAGCAATCGCCGCACGCTGGCAAACTATCCGGCACCCCGTTCCCCTTCACCATCAATCTCATTTCAGATAAGAACATCAATGCCTTCGCGCTGCCGGGCGGTCCCCTCTTTGTCAACTCCGGGCTCATCCTGGCTTCCGATAATGAGGCTCAGTTGGCTGGGGTCATCGGCCACGAAATGTCACATATCGTTCTGCGCCATTCCACCAACCAGATGTCAAAGCAGAACATTTTCCAGATCCCGGCGGCCCTGGCGGGCGCGGTGGCCGGCAACGGCATGTTGGGCCAGCTCGAAAAGGCCGGCATCGGACTCTTCACCAATGGCCTGGCCCTCAAATTCTCGCGGACCGATGAATCTCAGGCCGATTACAACGGCGCTCTCATTGCCGCCGAAGCCGGCTACAACCCTTTGGAGATGGCTCACTTCTTTGAGAAACTCGAAGCCGAGGGTGGCAGCAAGGGCAAAGTTGCCCAATTACTCTCGGACCATCCCGATCCCGGTAACCGGGTCAAGGCCGTGGAAGAGGAAATCCGCTCCATGCCCCAGCATGCTTACGAAACGGATAGCGGCCAGTTTCAGCGCATCAAGCAGTTGGTCGGCCAGCTTCCAGCCGCGAAAGCGCCCGGCCTTTCTGCCCTCGGGCAGTCCGCCAATATGCCTTCAGTCCGGCCCTCGGGCCGTCTCCGCGAATACAAAGGCAGCGCATTTATCTTGTCATATCCGGATAACTGGCAGGTGTTTGGAGATCAGCAGGGTAATATGGTTACCATCGCCCCGAAAGAGGGCGTTCTTCAAGGGCAAAACGGAACAGCCGTGGGCTATGGCCTGGAAGTAAGTTACTACTTCCCCCAAGGCGATTCGATTGAGCTAAACAAAGATACGCAAGCTCTTTTGCAATCGTTAATGCAACAAAACCAAGGGCTCAAAATCAGCCGCCCCGCGCAAGCCACGCAGATCGGCGGGCAACGCGGATTAATCACCACGCTGGTGGGCAGATCCCCGTTCCCAGGCGAAACCGAAGTAGATACCCTGGTTACCGTGGCCCGTCCCGAAGGTCTCTTCTACATCGTCTTCATCGCGCCGCAAAGTGAACATTCGCAAATCGAGGGCGCCATCCAGACCGTGCTCAATACCGTCAGGTTCGTAAATTGAAGCACGACGCCCTTCTGTTCGATTTCGACGGAGTCCTGGTGGATAGCGAACCTGTTCATTACCAATGTTGGAATGAAATTCTGTCCACCTTCGGCCTCTCCCTCGGCTGGGAAGCCTGGAGCGCCAATTGCATCGGCGTCTCGGACCGGCTCATGTTGGAACGCATGAGCCGTCAACTCACACCCCCCATCGACGTCGAAACCCTCTACGAAACCTACCCCCGTAAGAAAGCTCGCTTCCTGGAACTGATGGAAGAAGAGATGCCTTTCTTCGACGGCGTGGAAGCCCTGTTCGAATCCCTGCATGCCGATTACAGCCTGGCTGTGGTAACCTCCAGCGGGCGTTCAGAAGTCGAGCCCATTCTCCAAAAAGCCGGGCTCAACCGCTTCCTCAAGGCATCCGTCTTCGGCGGCGACGTCACCCGCCTGAAGCCAGCCCCGGATCCCTACCTGAAAGCCGCGCAAATGCTGAACGCCAAACATCCCCTGGTGATCGAGGATTCCGACGCCGGCGAACAGAGCGGATTAGCCGCTGGTTTCGCCGTTCTCCGCGTCGCCACCCCGGCTGAAGTCCCCAGCCGCTTGGCCAGCCTGTTAGGATCATCCCGGCCAAAATAACCAGGCAACTTGAAAAGGATTCTCCTGGAGCCACCTTGGACCGGCGACCCCCATCAAGGCCCCGAACCAGCATCGTAATCGTGATCGGCGATCAGTTCGGAACGCTGCTTGCTGGCCCTGAGAACCCGCGGGCGAGCGTAAGCGAAGTGGCCCACATCAACCCCGCGCCGTCCCAGTGGATTTCAGAAACGCTGTCTTGGCACTGCAAGGTTCCGCTGTCAATTCTAGCGGTGCGGTCCGCTAGCGAAGCATGGCATTGAATCTTCCCAGTGGCTTTCCGTGAGCTGGTGCTTGTTTGCCCCATTCGCATCCATAATCCAATTGGATCCGTACGGCTGAAATGAGTTGTCGTAAAGAGCGGCTTCGTCGCGAAACCCATATTCGCCGCTGTTCCACAGAATGAATTTCCCATCCCCACTCCAAACTGCATGAGCGTCGTTCGCGGGGGACGTGGTCAATCGTTTCAAATCAGTTCCATCCGGCTTAATAGTAAAGATGTCGAAGTTGTTTTCCACCGCGCGGGTGAAAACTATACGGCTTCCATCCGGCGACCAGTAGGGCAGGTTGTCAATGCCGTCTGTTAAAACATGTGATGTGCGGCGATCCAGGTCAAAAATGCGAAGGCCTCTCTCGTTGGCTGCAAAGGACCGGTAGACGATTTGCCTGCCATCTGCTGACCAGCTCGGAAACCCCGCATTTGGCAGGTCCGCCGTTAATTCTTCCAGATTACTGCCGTCCCGGTTCATCAGCATCAGTTTAGCTCCAGCCGTCCGCCGTCCTTGCAGAAAGCCTCCGTACCCGAATGCAATGCGCTTGCCGTCAGGCGACCAACTCGGTGCGAAGGCTGCGCCCTGTACCGTTTGAAAGATTGTTTTCCGGTTGCTACCGTCTGCATCCATGGTGACGATCGAGGAGTCCAGATCCTTGCTGGTAATCAGCAACACGCCGTCCTTCGAGAAACTTGGAAAAACATCTGTGTATCGGAACTCATACTGCGGATCCCAACTGTAAAGAAGCTGATTCTGTGGCCGTCGCGTATAGTCAACCTTCTCGTAAACTACGGTTTTCCCATCCGGAGTCCATGCGGGAGACCGCAGGCTGGGTGGGAATTTCCCCTTACCTGTTGTGTAAGCAACGCCTTGATTTTTGCCGGACTTGGTTCCGTAGCCCACATTGCCGTCCGGAAGGAACTGCGGTTGCATTTTCAAGCCCGGGCCTGATGTGTGCTCGGTGCGCTTTCCAGTTGCAACGTCCACGGAAACAATTTGGGATGTCGCCCTTGCCGACAAGCCTGACACTCGCGCGTTCCAGGTGCTTTCTACTGGTATTTCGTAGTAGACAATCTGTTTGGAATCCGCCGACCACTTCGGCGAACCAGAGCAGATTCCCGCTTCGGTAATCCGCTGAAAACTCGTGCCGTCAGGATGGACAATGTATATACTCAACTCCTGCACATGCTCCCATCCGCTACCATTCCCGTGTCCTTTCCATTCCGTATTGCGATCGGACGTGAAGGCAATCCATTTTCCGTCAGGGGACCAGGCTGGGCGAAAGAAACCGTCCGGTTTCACAGGATCTCCTTGAATCTGGGAGCTTCCGGTAAGATTGCGAACGTTCTTGGTCTTCAAATTCAGTATCCAGATATTGGCACGATGAGTGGCTCCCCGCGTTGACACGAAGGCGATCTCGTTTCCATCCGCCGCGAATACAGCCTGATCGTCTAAGGCAGGATCGTCCGTTAGACGCTCCAAGCCAGTACCGTCGGAATGAACGCGGTAAATGTCCGATTGTCCGTAGCCTGCCCTTTCTGAAGTAAACACAATCCAATTGCCATCGCTCGAATACGAAGCATGATAGTCAAACCCGGTGGATGGAATCAGCCGATGCTCCGCCGTACCATCTGCGTTAGCAACGTACAACTCAGAACCAGATGGCCCAATCCGATTCATCAGCATCACCTCTTTGGCGAAAGCCGGGATGATTAGGATAAAAACGAAGAAAACGGTGAGTTTGCGCATAATTTGCCGGTTAATCCTCTGCCTGATCAGGGGCGATATGTCCACAGCATATCACTCTCCAGCGATTAGCCAGCTGCAAGGATGATTGATTTGAAATCGGCCAGGATCAGAACATTGATCATACAAACCAAATGTGAGTCAGCCTTTGCGGAAAGTTCCACGGATCCGGCCTGGTCGCGTAGTATTTAGCGTTAGCGGCATCTCAGGGAACGATCGCATGGAACCGCCTGAGCCTGTCGGAAAACTGCCATGACCGTTGGCGGCGGGCAAGCCGCAAAACTTCGAAAACGGACTCCTTCTTGTCTGACCGCTAACTCTCTCGTTATTAGGTTCGAATCCACAGGTCCTATCCGCGTCCATCTGCGTGCATCCGCGGCCAGTTTCTTCGCCTTTCCGCCCTCTCATCTCCCACTTACCCGGCCACGCATGTTAGCATCAACCCCATGGCCCTGGGCGAAATAACCAAGCAACTGGCACTGCAAGCCCTCGGCAACGTCACCACCCCAACTCCAGTCCAGCCGGAAACCCTGGGCGCGGCAATTTTGAGCCAGATCCAGGCCATGCAGAAAGCCCTCAAGGAAGATCAGGAGCTTCTCGTCCTATGCCAGGCCGCCGCCGAATCCCTGCAACTGGTCTGCAAGGTCATCAAGGCCCCCGGCACTCCGCCCAACCGCATCATTTTCAAAACCCCGAAATCCAGCTAACGCCTGGCAGACTGCGGCGGCGTTGATGCCAAAACCGCCCCTAATTCACCAAAGCCGATGCCCGCATCCGGTGCAGTTCATCGGCCATGTAGTCCCATACCCGGTCCCGCAACTCGGCGCTCTGCTTCACGGTGTATCCGGTGGCCGCCAGCGGTGCCAACACCTTTAGATAAATATCCTGCGTGCCGCGAAAAATCCACGTCCCTCGCGGGAGCGCCGCGCCCGATCCATCCACCACCAGCGGCAACACCGGCACTCCTTCCCGGATCGCCAACTGGAACGGGCCATCGTTAAAAGGCAGTAACTCGCCATCCCGGGTCCGGGTTCCTTCCGGAAAAAAGACCAACGATAAACCCTGCCGCAGATAGCTCGCGCACCGCAATAACGCCCGCGCCGCCTTCCTTCGGTCGCCCCGCTCCACCGGCACGTCTCCCGACATGCGGAACAGCCAGCCCACCACCGGCAGCCGGAACAATTCGGCTTTGCCCATCCACTTGGCGTCCACGCGCAGGTGCGCCACCAATGGGATATCGGCCAGCGATTGGTGGTTGCTCACGATCACGTACGCCTGCCCCGCGGCAATGTTTTCCAGCCCCGAAATGTGCAGCCGCCACGGATTCACATTGGCCACCAGACGCCCCAGTCGCCGCAGCCAGCGGGCGGTTATGATTCGTAGCGGATCGCGGTCAAAAAGGCGGATCAGTCCCAAAACTGGAACCCAGGAAATGATCAGGATCGCGCTGGCGGTCCAGATCCAGAGTGAGCGGAGTACGGCTGTCATGAGCGCTAAGCGGTACCCCTAGGATAACCCGTTCCCAAAATTCGAACGCCTGAATCTCCAACGCCTGCAACAAATCCGCCCAAGTCACCGCTCGTCCCCAACCCACCCCATGGTATTCCTACTCCCGAAGGAGCACGCTTCCCCAATGTCCCAAAAGTCCAAGAACCGCACCATGATCAACCGGTCCAACGCCCAGAACTCCACCGGCCCCAAATCGGAAACCGGTAAACAAAAATC
>JBBQUE010000031.1:0-11376 GCA_038212805.1 Bryobacterales bacterium
GGCCACTTCTGAAGAATGTTCGACTTACGGTAGTCGCCGGACCCGACCCGGAGTTGTATTGGCGCGAGCATACGGGATTGCCGGCAATTCCGTCCGATCCGCGGATTGATCTTCTGAGCTTCATCCGGGAAGTACGCCCACTTTATATTGAGACAAATCTGGTCTTAGTTCCAACGCTAGTTTCTGCCGGAACGAACCTGAAAGTTCTGGAAGCCCTGGCGATGGAACGGGCCGTGGTTTCAACCACCTCAGGGTGCGCCGGCTTGGGTTTGGAGCATGGGAAGACGGTCTGGATCGCGGACGATCCGGCTGAGATGGCCAAAGGAATCAACCTGTTGCTAAATAACCGGGACCTGCGCCAGGCGATCGCCCAAGCTGGACGCCAGCATGCCGGGAAGCACTTCGACTGGAGACAGATCGGCCAGCGCCAGCGCGCCATGCTGCGAAATCTGTTGGGGGTGCCCATCCAGCGGCGCCCGGCAACTAAGGCAGACCTGGACCCAATCTGCGCGATTCAGGACACCTCCCCCGAAGCGTCCCAATGGCAGCGCGAGGACTACCTCTCTTTCGATTGCTCGGTAGCCGAATGGGATGGAACGGTGGTAGGTTTCGCGGTCTCGCGGGAGGTAGGCCCCGGAGAACGCGAGATCCTCAACGTCGCGGTGGACCAGGAATACCGCCGATCCGGAATTGCACGCTCTCTGATTCAGGCAGAATTGCAAGCGAATCCCGGCGTCCACTTCCTGGAGGTTCGCACCTCGAATACGGCGGCCCGGGCGCTTTACGGAGGCTTGGGCTTCGACGAGGTGGGAGTGAGGCCGGGCTACTACGAAAACCCGCCCGAGGCGGGGATTGTCATGAGGATTCGTTCATGATATTGTCACAGTGCGGGGGATATCAACATGGCCCCCGGGTTATGAATTTCTAGCCTACAATTCGTGACAAGCCTCATAAAGGAGAACCCTGATGGAGAACACCCAGGAAGAACTGCGAGTGCACCTGATGGCGACCGATGAAGAGTTCAGCCGTTTGGCTCAGCAACACGCTCTGTATCACAAGGAGACTGAGGCGCTGGAAGCCAAGTCCCATTTGACGGAGCAGGACGAGGTCGAGGAACATCGACTGAAAAAGCTGAAACTTCACCTGAAAGACCAGATGAACGAAATTCTGGCGCGCCACCTGAACCAGTCCACGATGGCTTAGCTATCGGGTGCACAACGGAAAGAAGCCCGGCCCCGGGACAGGGGCCCGGGCTTTTTTATTGGAGGCTCTACCAAACTGTAACGAATTTGTGACCCGCGCATGCCGGGGCTGGTGGTGAGCCCTTACACCAAACGCAAGTTCGTGGATTCAACGCTGTACGCGACGTCGGCGTTTTTGCGAACCATGGAGTTGCTGCTGGGACTGCCGCCGATGACGCAGTACAACGCGTCGGCCATGCCGCTCTACAATTCTTTTGGGACCAAGACGGATCTTACGCCTTATCAGGTGGTTGCGCCGAAGATTGAAGTGAACGAGAAGAATACGCAGCTGGCTTGGGGAGCGAAGGAATCGATGGAAATGAACCTGGACGATGTGGATCAGGCTCCGATGTTCGCTCTGAACGAGATTCTTTGGAAGAGCGCTAAAGGGCCCGGATGCGCCGATGCCCTTGCCAGTTCACCGGTATTGGTTCCAAAAGCGGTAGGACTATCGTCAGGTGTACGGCTGCGGTATGCAGAGCGTACGATGGATGCTGCTTTGTATCGCGGCGTGCACGCTGGCCGGTTGCGCTCACTCGGTATGTCCTCTCTGCACTTCGAGCGATCTGGCGTTCGATTCGGACCTGCCGGGAGTTTGGCGCGAAGCCGATGGCAAGGACTATTTCAGCGCCACGCGTTTGGCGAAGCGTTTGGCGACGTGTTTCAATGATTCGGGCTACCGCATCCGGTATGCAGAGAAGGGTACGGGAGTATTTAGCACCCGCCCACTGAAGATCGGCGACCGGCGGCCCCCTTTTATAGCGAATACTTGATGCGTACTCATACCTTTGCGCGGGTTGAAATGAAAGGGGCTTAACTGAGCCTGAGCGGTCTTGACCCCGATTGGTTCAAGACCGCCGAAGGAAAGGCGGCCGGGATTCAACCGGTGGCGTTCGGCGCGGAATCGAAGTGGATCCGAGGTAAATTCTAACTCCGGCGGGCAGCCTCCTGGGCATCGACCACGGCGATAGCCGCCACGTTCACGATATCGTTCACCTCCGCCCCACGCTGCAGCACGTGGACCGGCTTCGAGAGGCCCATCAAGATGGGTCCAATGGCTTCCGCTCCGCCCAGCCGGGAGAGCAGCTTATAGGCAATATTCCCCGATTCCAGATTGGGGAAGATCAGCACGTTGGCCCCGTTCTGAAGCGAACTGAACGGGTAGGAGGACGACAGAATTTCGGGGACCACCGCGGTGTCGGCCTGCATTTCGCCATCGATCAGAAGACTGGGGTCGCGCTCGCGGGCGAGTTCCACGGCACGCTTTACCTTGTCCGCCAAGGGGTGGCGCGTGCCGCCGAAGTTCGAGAATGACAGCATGGCGACGCGTGGCTCCACATTAAACCGGCGCGCGGTCTCGGCGGCGCATATCGCGATCTCGGCCAGGTCTTCGCTGGAAGGTTCGATGTTCACCGTCGTGTCGGCAAAGAAATAGACGTCACCCTTGGCGGTGATCATGAGGTAGAGGCCGGAGACGCGATTCAGGCCCGGACGCACCGGGATTACTTCGAGCGCCGGGCGGATCACGTCCGGGTAATGCTGGGTCAGGCCGGCGATCATGACGTCGGCGTCGCCCATGCGAACCATCATCGCTCCGAACTGGTTTCCCTTCATTACCAGGTTTTGCGCCTCGTTCAGCGTGACTCCCTTGCGCTGGCGGAGGCGAAAAAACTCCTCGGCGTAGGCAGTTAGTTTTGGCGACTGGGCGGGGTCGATGATAGTGACGCCCTCGAGCGAGAGATTAAAATCCGCCATGCGCTGGCGGATCAAGGGAGCGCTTCCCAGGAGGATGGGGTGGGCGATTTGTTCATCAATCAGGATCTGGCAGGCGCGCAGGATTTTGAGTTCCTCGCCTTCAGGGAATACTACCCGTTTAGGCGAGCGCTGCGCCTGGTTGATGACGGTGCGCATAACGCCCTGCTTGCGGCCCAGGCGGCGTTCCAGTTGATCGCGATACACATCAAGGTCGATGTGTTCGCGAGCGACGCCGGTTTCCATGGCGGCTTTGGCAACCGCGGAGGCCTCACGGATCAGCACGCGGTCGTCGAACGGCTTCGGGATGATGTATTCCGGACCAAAAACCAGGCGGTCCAACCCGTAAGTGCGGCTGACGGAATCGGGCACATCTTCACGCGCCAGTTCAGCCAAGGCGTAGGTGGCGGCCAATTTCATTTCATCGTTGATGGTGGTGGCGCGCACGTCCAAGGCTCCGCGAAAGATGAACGGGAAGCCGAGTACGTTGTTGACCTGATTGGGGTAATCGGAGCGACCGGTGGCGACGATGGCGTCGGGACGAGTGGCCTTGGCCAGGTCGTAGGCGATTTCCGGGTCGGGATTGGCCAGGGCGAAAATGATCGGATTAGGGGCCATCCCGAGAATCATGTCAGCGGTGACGCTGTTGGCCACCGACAGACCGAAGAAGACGTCGGCATTCTTGAGCGCCTCAGTGAGCGAGCGCGCTTCGGTGGCGACGGCAAAGCGGGCTTTGTACTTGTTCAGTCCCTCGGTACGGCCTTCGTAGATGGGGCCCTGGGAATCGCACATGATGAGGTTTTCGCGCCGGACGCCCAACTTAACGGCGTGGTCGGCGCAGGAAATGGCGCTAGCACCGGCTCCATTGAAGACCATTTTCACGTCGGCAATGGGTTTGTTTACCAGAATCAGTGCGTTCAAGAGCGCCGCGCCTGAGATGATGGCCGTGCCGTGCTGGTCGTCATGAAAGACCGGGATCTTCATGGTCCGGCGGAGCTCCTCTTCGATGATGAAGCAGTCGGGGGCTTTGATGTCTTCGAGGTTGATGCCGCCGAAGGTGGGTTCCAGGATCTGGCAGGTCCGGATGATCTCTTGGGGGTCGGTAGTGTCGAGTTCCAGATCGAACACATCAATGTCGGCGAAGCGCTTGAACAGCACGCCCTTGCCCTCCATGACCGGCTTCCCGGCGGCGGGGCCAATGTTGCCAAGTCCCAAAACGGCCGAGCCCTTGGTGACGACGGCGACCAGGTTTCCTTTGCCGGTGTACTTATAAACCAAGCTGGGATCCCGGAATATTTCCAGGCAGGGGACGGCTACACCGGGCGTGTAGGCCAGGCTCAAGTCCCGCTGGGTATGACAGGGCTTGGTGGGGGTAACGGAAATTTTGCCGGCTGGGGCGGAAGCGTGGTATTCCAGCGCATCCTCTTTGCGAATTATCATCTTCCGTTAGCTTATCGTTATGCGAGTCACTTATGCTTGAATCCAATGAGTGAACCGACGGCGGAACTGCGATGGCATCCTTTTTTGAGGCAGTGGGTGGCGGTTGCGGCGCACCGGCAAAACCGGCCGCAGATGCCGGAGAACTGGTGTCCGTTCTGTCCAGGATCGGGCCAAGTGCCGGAGCATTACGACGTCCACCTGTATCCCAATGATTTCGCGGCATTTAGCTTCGCGAATGAACCATATGCGGAACCGGGCGCGGGAAACCTTTTTCAGACGACCGGGGCGCAAGGGGCCTGCGATGTGGTGTTGTACTCGCCGAACCATACCGAACTTCCATCGGCGCTGACGGTAGCGCAGTGGGGCAAAGTGGTGAAGTTGTGGACCTCCCGGACGGAGGAGTTACGCGCGCGCCCGGAAGTGGCCTATGTGCAAGTATTTGAAAATACGGGAGTTGCCATCGGCGTAACGATGCCGCATCCGCACGGCCAGATCTATGCGTTTCCCTTCCTGCCTCCTTTGGTGGCTACCGAGGTGGGCTCAGCCGCTGAATTCTATTCTCACGCCGGGGCGTGCTTACATTGCCGGGTTCTGCAGGAGGAACTGGCTGACAGGCGACGGATTGTCGCTGAAAATGCCGGTTTTGTGGCGTTTGCTCCGTTCTACGGGCGCTTTCCGGCGGAGGTGCATATTTATGCGCGGCGGCACTTTGGGCGTTTGGCTGAAATGAATGTACGGGAGTGCCAGGATCTGGCGGACATGTTGAGCGTGGTCCGGCGCAAGTATGACAATCTGTATGGGTTTCCGATGCCCCTGATGATGATGGTGCGGCAGACACCAGCCCACGGCGAGCATCCGTACTACCACTTCCATATTCAGTTTTTGCCGATTCAGAGGAGCGCGACGAAGCTGAAGTATCTGGCGGGCATCGAAAGCGGCGCAGGCACGTTTCTAAATGACACGCGGGCGGAGGATGAAGCGGCCCGTCTGAGAGACACGGAGCCGCGAATCTAACTCAACTTAGAAGGTGTAAAACCACGAGTGTCTAAGACATTCTGAAATTCGAAAATAGATACACATAACTGACCCTGGAACTGATGAGCGTGAAAGTAGACAAGCGCCCCAGCGGGCAGGACCGGGTGGGCGCGGATGAATGCGGGCAGCACGACGACATGGTGATTGCCTTGGCGCTGGCTTGCTGGGCAGGGCGCAAGGACCGGCCGCCCGGCAAACCATGGGTCAAATCACCGGGAAAGCGCCTGTTCTGGTAAGCCGCCGGAGTAAGCCCGATCGGACGTGACGTTCGGACCTGGCTTACACTATTGGCAATGCTTCGTTTCGTTGCTTTTCTCCTGGTTTCTTCGTTGTGTGCCGCACCTGTTGAGATCCTTCGGGACCGTTGGGGGGTGCCGCATATCTACGCACAAAATACGCGTGATCTGTTTTATGCCCAAGGCTACATTTCGGCCAAGGACCGGCTGTTCCAGATCGACCTGTGGCGCCGGACCGGGACGGGTAAACTAGCGGAGGTTCTGGGGCCCACGATGGTAGCCCGGGACCGGATCGCCCGCCTGGTTCGCTTCCGCGGCAATTGGGACCAGGAGTGGACCAGCTACTCGCCCGACGCCAAGCTGATCGCCACGGCGTTTACGGACGGCATCAACGCTTACATCAAGGAGCTGAACGGCAAGCGGAACGCGGAGTTCGCCGTGGCGGGTTATGACCCGGGCCTGTGGGTTCCCGAGGATGTGACGGCACGCGTCGCGGGCCTGCTGATGACGCACAACGTGGCGCGCGAAGTGCAGCGGGCGGGCGATATTACACAGTTCGGGATGGCTGTGGTGCAGCGCCTGATGCCGCCCGATCCGTTCCGCGCGCTGGACCCGGCGCCCGGCATAGACCTGGCAACCATCACGGCGGGAATTCTGAAGGACTACGCTGCGGCCATCGGTCCGGTGCAGATTCCGGGTGAGCAGGGCAGCAATAACTGGGTGGTGGATGGCTCCATGACGATGACCGGGAAACCGATTCTGGCCAACGATCCGCACCGGCCGATCCAGCTGCCATCGCTGCGCAAGACCGTCCACCTGGTGGCCCCGGGCTGGAACGTGATTGGGGCGGGAGAGCCGGCGCTGCCGGGCGTGGCGCTGGGACACAATGAGCAGATCGCCTACGGGTTCACCATCGTCGGCATGGATCAGCAGGATTTGTACGTGGAGAAGCTGAACCCGTCCGATCCGAAGCAGTATTGGTACCGCAATGCGTGGAAGAAAATGGACGTAGAGCGCGTCCGGATCCCGGTGAAGGGCGAGGCCGCGCGCGAGGTGGAACTGCATTATACGGTGCATGGTCCGGTGATCAGTGAGAACGCGGCGCTCAACAAGGCCTACGCTTTGCGGTGGGTAGGCGCGGAACCGGGAGGCGCTGGATACCTGGCGGCATTGGGTATTGCGCGGGCAACGAACTGGCCGGAGTTTCGCAAGGAAGTGGCGCGGTACAAAGTTCCGTCGGAGAACCTGGTCTATGCGGACCGGGCCGGGAATATCGGGTGGATTGCCGCGGGGCTGGCTCCGGTGCGCAAGAACTGGTCGGGGCTGCTGCCGGTTCCCGGCGATACGGGCGAGTATGAGTGGGACGGGTTTCTGAGCGTGGACGATCTGCCGCAGAGTTTCAATCCCGCGCGGCACTTCATCGCCACCGCGAATCATAAGATCCTGCCGGAGGGATATTCGAAGCAGTTGTCGTATGAGTGGGCTGCGCCGGACCGGTATCAGCGGATTGCCGGTTTGCTGGATGGCGGGAAGGCCAAGTTTGGCGTTGCGGACTTTGAGCGGATGCAGCAGAACGTGGATTCGGTGACGGCTCACCGGTTCTTGAAACTGCTGCCGAAAACCTCCGCGCTGGCTGGCTGGGATGGGGTGGTGGCGGCGGATTCCGCTCAGGCGCTGTTGTATGAGCTGTGGGTGGCCGCGCTTCCCGGGGCAGTGTTTGGACGGGAACTGGGGGCTCGGGTGAGCTTGCAGCGGACGCTGCAGGAATTGGAAGAGCACCCGAATCCGGAGGCTATCGAAAAGGCTTTGCAGGCGACCAGGGCGCGGCAGGCGAAGTATGCCACGTGGGGCGATCTGCATAAAGTGAAATTCCAGCACCCGTTGCAAAAGGATGCGTGGAACCGCGGGCCGGTGTCGCGGCCGGGCGATGGCAGCACGGTGAATGCCGCCAGCGGCCCGAACTTCCAGCAGACCGCGGGAGCTTCGTACCGGCAGGTGATTGATTTGGCGGACTGGGATAAATCGACCATGACGAACGTCCCGGGCGAATCGGGCGATCCGGCCAGTAAGCACTATGACGATCTGATTCAGAGCTGGGCGGCAGGCAAGTATCACCCCATGCCGTATAGCCGCAAGGCAGTGGAGGCGGCGATGGAGGAGCGGATTGTATTGCATCCCACGCCATAAACGAGTGGCCAACATGCCGGGCGAATCGGGCGATCCGGCCAGCAGTCAAGTATTACCCCATTGCCGTATAGCCGGAAGGCAGAGGAGGCGGCGATGGAAGAGCAGATTGTACTGAATCCCACGCGATAAGCTAGTGGGGTGAGTGAGCGGATTGTATTGGTTACTGGCGCGGCCAAGCGGATTGGACGCGGGATCGCTTTGAGGCTGGCGCAAGAAGGGTTCCGGGTCGCAATTCATTACAATAAATCGCGCTCAGAGGCGGAGCGGACGGCGGCGGAATGCGGGGGCGCGGAGTTGTTTCAGGCCGATCTGGAAAGCGTGCCCGCCATTACGCGCATGTTTGCCGAGGTAGGTGAGCGCCTGGGTGGGTTGGACGCATTGGTAAATAATGCCGCGCGGTTTACCCGGTTCGATCCGCTGAAGATCACTGAGAAGGACTGGGATTTCATTCACAGCGTGAACTTGAAAGCTACGTTCTTCTGCTGCCAGCAAGGGGCCTTGCTGATGAAGACCGGGCGGATTGTGAATATCAGTTCGCTGGGCGGTATCCGCCCGTGGGCGGAGCATGTGCATTACTGCGCTTCGAAGGCTGGGGTGATCATGCTGACGAAGGCTTTGGCGAAGGCGCTGGCTCCCGCGATTACGGTGAATTCGGTGGCTCCGGGGGTGATTCCGTTCACGCCTGAGTGGGATGAGCCGACGCGGCGCATGGTGGATGCGACGCCGGCACAGCGCGCGGGGACAGCGGATGAGATCGCTACCGCGGTGCTGTATTTCCTGAACGCGACCAACTTTGTCACCGGTCAATTGATCGCCGTCGATGGCGGCTTAAGTCTGCGCTAAATGCCTTCCCTATTGATTCAACCTAGTAAGATTCTTGAGCACATTCTGGCGCTGCCCCATGCGCGGGCATCGTACAAGCAACTGGTGAAGGAACTGCGCCTGCAGGGCGATTCCAGGGAAGAACTGGACGCGGTGATCGACCGGATGCTCGAAAAGGGCGAGCTGATTGAACTGCGGAGCGGGCACTTCGTGGCCACGCGCGCGAACCGGGAATACACCGTCGGCCGGCTGAATATGCATCGGGACGGGTACGGGTTTGTGATTCCCGATTTTCCAATTGCGGGGCTGCGGGGGGATGTTTATGTCCCGCATGAATCCGCCAAGAAGGCCATGCACGGAGATCGCGTGGTGGTGCATATCGGGCGCATTGAGCACGATGGCAAGGCCGACGGCGAAATCCTGCGAGTTTTGAAGCGGGCGCACTTGACGGTGGTGGGCGAGTTCCGGGTACGGGCCAAGGGCAACTTCGTAGTCCCGCAGGACGACCGGATTCAGCAGTGGATCGAGATTCCGGACGGGCTGGAGATTCCGCCGGCGGCCGCCAACGTGGACCGGGTGGGCGTGAAACCGGTGGAGATCCACGGCATTGCGGATCTGGACGGGCTGATCGTCAACGTGGAGGTTCTGGAGTTTCCGGAGCAAGGCGAGCGCGCCATCGGCAAGGTGATTGAGATTCTGGGCCACCCCGATGATTTCGGCGTGGACGTGGAGATCATCATCCGCAAGCACCACATCCCGCACCATTTCCCGGACGCGGTGGTGGAGCAAGCCAAGCAGGTGCCGGTGGAGATTGCGCCGGAGGAAATTGGCAAGCGGCGGGATTTCCGGAGCATGGACATTGTAACCATCGACGGCGAAACAGCGCGCGATTTTGACGATGCCGTGTGGGTGGACAAACTGCCGAATGGGAATTTCGCGCTGCAGGTGCATATCGCGGATGTGAGCCATTATGTGAAGCCGGGTTCGCCTATAGACCAAGAGGCGCTGATGCGCGGGACCAGCGTCTACTTTCCGGACCGCGCGGTGCCCATGCTTCCGCTGGAGCTTTCGACCGGTATCTGTTCCTTGAAGCCGCAGGTGGACCGGCTGGTACTTTCGGCGCTGATGGAGATTGATCATCACGGGGATGTAGTAGGGCAGGAGTTGGTGCGCGGCGTGATCCGTAGCGTGGAGCGGATGACATACACCAAAGTGCATCTGGTGCTGGAGGGCGACGCGGCGCTGAGGGAACGCTATGCGCCCCTGATTCCGAAGTTTGAGTTGATGCGGGATCTGGCGGTGATCCTGAACAGGAAGCGGAGCAAGCGGGGGTCGATTGATTTCGATATGCCGGAGCCGCTGATTGAGTTCGATGAATTCGGGGCGATGACGGGGGTGACCAGGAGCCCGCGGAACATTGCGCACCGGTTGATTGAAGAGTTCATGCTGGCGGCGAACGAGGCGGTGGCGGGAGCGCTAGAAGCGGTGGGACCCTCGATCTTCCGCATCCATGAAAAGCCAGACGCCAAGCGGGTGCTGGAGTTTGAGGAGATGGCGAAGCACTTCGGTTATTCGCTGGGTATTGGGGCCATGCCGGTGAAGCGCTTCGGGTATACCGAGAAGCGCGGCAAAGACGGGCGCAAGGTAAAGAAAGAGATCGTGATGGCGGACGACGCGGTGGTGATTACGTTGCGGAATTATCAGAAGCTGATCGCGAAGATTGAGGGTAAGCCGGAAGAGCGGATTCTCACGTACTTGATGCTACGGTCCTTGAAGCAGGCCCGGTACAGCGAGAACAACCGCGGGCATTTTGCGCTGGCGGCGGCGAGCTATACGCATTTCACTTCGCCGATTCGGCGGTATCCGGATCTGGTGGTGCATCGGATTCTGGGTGCGCTGCTGGATGGGCGTGCTGGCGTGTTCGGAGAAGAGCAACTACACAGCATCGCGGAAGGGTGTTCGGAGACGGAGCGGCGGGCGGCCGATGCGGAGCGCGAGTTGGTGGAGTGGAAGAAGGTCAAGTTCATGATCGATCGCGTGGGCGAGGACTTTGGCGGGCTGATCATCAGCACTACGCGGTTTGGGTTCTTCGTGGAGTTGGAGAATCTGTTCGTGGAGGGGCTGGTGGCCCTCGACACTTTGCCCGGAGACCGGTATAAATACCACGAGAACGTGCGGCAGATCATCGGGGAACGGTCCCGGCGGGCATTCGCGATTGGCGATGCTGTCCATGTCAGGCTGGACCGGATCGATGCGGTGGAACGAAAGTTACAGTTCTCGCTGCTGGAGCCGGAAGTTCGCAAGGGCCGGCGGAAGAAACGCGATTAGTGCATTATCAGAAATCCCGCGCCGATTAGTGTCGAGGAGCTTGATTACTTCGTCGAAGCGGCGGTCCTTCTGTTGAGATCCATGAACTGGCGGTTGAAGTCGAACCGCATGTCATCCAGCCGTTTGTTAAGAAGTGACTATAATCGGAAGCCCGGCCAGTAGAAAGTCCGCACCAGATCGCGGCCACTGGCCGTCCTGCTGAGCCAATATCCCATTAATAGGAGCGTTACACTGCAAGCATTGACGCGCCGCTTTAACGGTGAGCCGCCATCTCAGCCTTAGAACTAATCCTAAAACTGGACTGAACTCCCGGTAAAACTTCGGGTGGAAGGACG